>DAHZQE010000456.1:0-5921 GCA_027409005.1 Ferrimicrobium sp.
GAGTGAAGAAGGAACCGTACAGGTATACGATGCGATCCTGGAGCGCTCCGCAACATTCTGCGGCTCCCTCGCCATGCAACACCGTCACAATATACTATGTACAGTCAGCACACCCTGTGCATTGGCAAGTCATCGGTAGACCGTAACAGTATGTTGTGTACAATCCACACCCCCTGTGCATTGGCAGGTCGTCGGACTACCGAGCACAAGTCTCCGACACCCTCTCACCAGGCAGAACCAATGGGCACCTGCAAGGAGGCTGCTTACTCACACCACCAAGACGCCGTCCTCGGAGATGCCACACAGCGCAATGCCTTCGCATCCGGCGGGCCATATCGCGGTAGTGGATCGCGTCCGAAAAGGGAAGTCTAGCAGCGAGGAATCTTCATGCGCCATGCCTGATGCGGACAAGGCCGCTGTCGATACCCCACATGAGCTCCAGCTTCGTGCAGCCGAGCGCCAAATGCTAGTGTAAACATTACAACGCTGCCTGCACATTCCGACAGTAGTGTCACTGGCCTCGCCGGCGATGCGGAGACGATAGGCATCGTCAAGCTTGTAAAGGTGGGAATTTGGCTTCATCCTCCTTCCTCCATCTTCTTTCGGGCCAGACAAGAGCTCGTCGAGTGACCAGACAGTATCGTGTGAACAGACGGACAGGAAGGATGCGGTCCCCAACCATCGCCGCGATCAGCTCTCTGCTGCCGCTCGCCTACTCTCAATCTAGCAGCGTTGATGAGACGGTGCTGGGGGTGTACATGTTCCACCGGTAAGCTGGAAAAGCCCGACGCCACCATCAACGACCTGATGATTGAGTCCGTCCCAGCCATGGCGACCGCACAGCCAAGATGACGCCCCCCGCCAACCTCACAGCCCTCGGCTACCAAGAAGTCTACACCTCCGGCCAATACTACCGTGACCGCTACGTCTCCTCGTCCGCAGCCTACAAGATCAACGGCCTGAACTCAGATCTCGTCAAGCAATCCCAGATCACTGTCTCCGCTCCACTAGACGATGTGCTCCAGAACTCTGCCATGGGCTTCCTGCAGGCCCTGTACCCGCCTGTGGGATCGGGACTCGATCAGCAGACGTTGAGGAACGGGACGGTGGTGACGATGCCCATGGATGGGTATCAGTTGATCCCTGTGGAGTTGGTGACGAGCGGCGGTGGGAGTGAGGATAATGGCTGGTTGCAGAGTGCCCAGGGTTGCGCGAGGGCGACGATTTCGAGTAACAACTACTTCAACAGCGAGCAGTATCAGAAGCTCTTGAGCAGCACGCAAGGGTTCTATCAACATCTCGACCCGGTTGTCAATGGCGTCTTTGACTCTGCGGAGACGAACTTCAAGAATGCTTACACGAGTGAGTTCATGCAGGACTGAACCTTGGGAAACTTTGAAGCTGACAATTCATCCTAAGTCTTCGACCTGATCAACGTTGCCGAAATCCACAACACCACCTTCGATCCCACCGGCCTTGTCACGCCCGAGATCTTCTTCCAGCTTCGCACCCTTGCGGACAGCCAACAGTGGGGCCTTGCCTACAACGCCTCGGATAACATGCGCGCTATTGCTGGCATGACCCTCGCAGCCCAGGTCACCACCTTCTTCAACGACATCATCACCAGCCAAGGCGCGAGCAAGCTCGGCATCCAATTTGGCGCCTATGGCACCTTTTCCTCTTTCTTCGGCCTCGCGATCCCGGAAGTTGCGAGCAAGTACCCCGAACTGATGGGTTTAGCTGACTACGCCTCTGCGATGGCATTCGAAATGTTCACGAACTCTTCCAACACTGCCAACAGCGCGACCAGCCCATCGACCCAGGACATCTACGTCCGCATGCTCTTCCACAACGGTACGACCAGCAACTCCTCCGAGCCGCAAGTTTACCAACTCTTCGGCTCCGGACAAGATGCGCTATCCTGGGCGGATTTCCAGAAGGGTATGGGGGGATTCTCCATCGGATCGACGCAGCAATGGTGTCATGTCTGTGGCAACAGCACTGGGCAATGTGCTGCGTACGCTGGTTCCACCACAGGCGCTGCGCCGAGTGCCACGAGCAGTGCGTCGGGCAGTGGGAGTACGTTGAGCCCGGTCGAAAATGGGGCCATTGGGGCTATGGTCGCTTTGGTGGTTGTGCTGGGCGTGGAGGCTTTGATTTTGTTGGTGACGGGGTTGAGGGTTGTGAAGAAGAGTAAGGCGGCTCGGCGGAGTGAGGGTGAGGTGGAGAGGGTTGAAAGTGTGGCGGTCAAGGCGTGAGAGGCGAGAGACGGCGATGGGACAGGCTGAAGGGTGTCGAGTATGTGCGCTATGCCGATGGTGAGGCGAGTACCGTGCGCTGAAGAATCATGTGATGGACACATGCCTAGATGATAAGACGGCAGGGATGATGAAATTGAGATAACAACGGATATGCAATGTACGGGCATCCAGAACGTAC
The DNA here is from genome assembly GCA_027409005.1 of Ferrimicrobium sp. Classification (GTDB taxonomy): domain Bacteria; phylum Actinomycetota; class Acidimicrobiia; order Acidimicrobiales; family Acidimicrobiaceae; genus Ferrimicrobium. Next base: position 2,440 of record DAHZQE010000456.1, read on the forward strand.
AATAGTCGAAATGCTTCGGTCTCTACTCCCTTTATATGCTTTCGACCATCAAACAGCGAGACTCGCTGCACGTCACGTCAATTGACGGCGGGATGCATTTTGACGATGCTTCACGCCGTAAGGTATAATTCCTCGGAATTCCAATGGTGCCAGGAGTGACCACAGGTTGGCCGCCACTTCTTGTAAACCCCAGGCTGGCGGATTCCACAATATTTCCAAATGAGAACCGGCACGGTGCTTTCGGCGTGGAAAGCCGCCTGACAAGGTATCTCAGGTGTTCCACCCGCCATCAGCGAGACATACTGCCCCCGGTCACGAACGCGGCATCATGGCTCAGCAAGAGAGCAATGGCCTGCCCACAGGCAGCTGCCAATCCTCCCCTTCCCAAACCTTTCCACTGTTCTCTCTCTAGCAACCTTCTCCCCCTCCCCTTCCTCCTCATCGGCATAGCCTCAGCCCGCATCTCAATCGCCTCACTACCCGCCCACTCCCTCGCCTTTTCCAAAATACAAGCGTCTCAGCAAACCTCGGTACCACGAAATTGACGCGGATACCCTTCGGCCCACCTTCGGTAGCCGCTGCTTGCGTCAAATCAACAACAGCGTGCTCCGAAGCGCAAAAAGCTGCGTTTTCCGCCTGCCCTCGGAGTCCAGACACCGAGAATGCGTCGACGATACAATCACCGGCAGTCATGAGGCTCCCCTCAGCGTTTAGATAGTGCATGAGGCCCGTAGAATCCACACCAGTGACCTGATCCCGGATCTCCGCCTCGAGCTCAGCAATAAAGCTAGAAGCGTGAACAGCGGCCAGATTTGCTGCGCCCTTGATCTCGCCCAGAGCGTCGACGGTGGATTGACGCCGGGAGTGCACAGCAGAGAAGTCGCGGAGGTTGACTTTGGTCGCAAAGACGTCTTTGCCGCTCGCGTTGAGCGACTGCATGGTGTCGGAGGCTTTGTCGAGGTTGGCTTGCGAGATGTCGGCTATGCTTATCTTCTGGCCTCTGGCTGCTAGGAGTCTGGCTAGGGCGAGGCTGATGCCTGAGCTGGTGGGATGATTGTGAGTTGTGGTGAGGAGGTAGGGTAGTGGTGGCACGACGGGTAAGTTCCTTACGCGCCGCCGACGTCGCAGCTCACTTTGCCTTTTAATATTGCAAGCGCTTGAAGCTGCCTTCCGTCAAGGTTGTGGACGTGCTGATTCGACGTCAAGGCCTGGCGCTCTCTGTATCTTATAGGTGATCGACGGCTCTCGCAGCAACGCTGAACACACATGCAACACGAGTACACCACAGCTGGCCCGCAAGAAGCTCGCATTCGGCATGGAGTGCTCGTGCGCTATAACTTTATGCACGTGCTGACCATAGGTGAAGCCTTGAAGCTGGCTGCTAGAGCAATCCGGTAAGCTGAGGCATGGCGTCGAGCTCCAGCGTGCATGAGGAAGGTACTGTTGCTGAAGCGAGGCTGGGCCCGAAATGCGATATGCAATGATGGCTTTCAGCGGCGGGTGCTCTTACTCAATGCCTCGAAGCCCCAGTATGTTATGCCACACCGGCGCCGGAAAAGTCACCTCTCCATGCCACCGTCCGACCACGATACTCCCAAACGCCTCGCTTGGTCCATCCCCGTAAAGCAGCAATTTCGTCTCATGAACCGTGATCCGACGATCAAGCCTTGCCCATCAGCCCGACCCCATTCCTCACAACGCCCACAAGACCACCTGTCTGCAGGCTCTCGCTCCCGCCGCCACTGAGCCGGTACTCGATATCCGCCAACCCTTGAATCCACGCCACCCTCGTCTGCGCCGGCGCATCCACCTCAGCCAGGTGCTCGCCGAGAGCTGTCAGAATATCCGCCAAAGCCAGACCTTTGGTCCGCTTCAGCGTGTTGATCGTCGAAAAACAGCTACCGAAATCACTAGTCTTCAACAGCGTCTGCGCGATAGCATTGATGTCCGCCGGATGTGGGGCTGCGATGCACTCATAGATCGTTTCGTTCGTGATGAGATCGCGTTGGACATCTTTGCCTTCTTTCATTGGCTGACCAGGTAGATGCAATGGTGTTGATGCCGCGTGGCAGGCTTGTAGCACGTTGAGCGCTCGTCGCATATCGCCTTGGCTTAGCGTGACGAGGCTGTCTGTGGCGTCGGGAGCAATGTTAACGCCTTCTTCGTCGATGACTTTGTCAACTAGTCGCCGAATATCTGGCGCTTTGAGTGGCGAGAAGCGGAAACGCGTGCACCGTGATAGCAGAGCAGGGGAGAGTTTGTGGGTGTAGTTGGCGATTATGCAAAATCTGGTATTGGCCGTGTACTTCTCCATGATCCGACGCAGCGCCATCTGCGCAGTGCTCGTCATGGCATCGGCCTCGTCCAAGATGATGAGCTTGAAGTTGGCGATGCTGTCCGACTGCGTTTTGTCGAAGCTACCAGCGAAGATCTGCTTGGTGGATGAGAAGGTCTTGATCTGCTCTCGTACAACATCGATACCGCGGTCGTCGGAGGCGTTGAGCTCGAGCACCATCTGCCGCATGTTCCTATTGCCGTAGATCCTCCTCGCCAACGCGAGGACTGTGCTCGTCTTTCCAGTTCCGGGCGGGCCGTAGAGCAGCAAGTGCGGTAGCCGGTTGGTGTCTACGAAACGGTTGATCGTCGCAAGTATATCTTGGTGGCCGCTGACGTCTGACAGCGACGCCGGCCTGTACTTCTCCACCCATGGGAGAGTGTCTTCGGCTTCTACGGGCAGATTCGCGGCGCTGCGTTTCCCTTTGCTGTCAGTGTTGGCGGCGGAGAAGTGGATGTCTTTGGAGGCCTTGGGCGCATCGTCCATGTCCATGTCATCTTCGTAGTCGGACATGATGGCGATGTAGTCGGCGTTGTCGCTGCAATGCAAGCTCGAGCTGGTGGATCGTGAAATGCGGACGCGTCAAGTCGCGTAGATTGACTTGATGCCTCAGGCAGTAAGACACTCAGCCCACTTTCTGTCTCCACCGTGGGGATGACGACGAGCGTGGAGGCTGCATCACATAACACTTTGTGACTGACAACGACAGCCACAACCAGGTGGACTCGGCAGAGCTGCGCTTCACGAACCAGTCGCCGGCTACAGCAGTCACAACACTCCCCCAGCAACGTCAACCCTCCCTATCCTCACAATGCCCGCCTACCACAGCGTCTTCCTGGACGAGCCGAACCAGCAGCTCATCGGCAACTTCGCCCTCCTCCCTCTCCGCACACGCACTCGCGGCCCAGCACAGCAACTGCCCCAACTCACAGACACGACCGAACTTGACGTCGAGCCTTCACACCCCTGCTACGACCCATTAGATGAGATCCTCAGCCTCTTCCGCGCCAACACCTTCTTCCGCAACTTCGAGGTCAAGGGTCCGGCAGACCGCGTGCTGATCTACGGTATCCTCTTCGTCTCGGAAGCTCTGTCAAAGATCAAGCCGGGAACGAGTAGGAGAGATGCAGAGAAAGCTGTCAACAAT
>DAHZQE010000467.1:0-3981 GCA_027409005.1 Ferrimicrobium sp.
GACGTCGCGGTCGCGGAGCCAGGAGATAGTAGATGCCTAGAAGTCTTAAAAAGGGCCCATTTGTCGATGACCATCTGCTCAAGAAGGTCGATGATCTGAATGAGAAGAGCGAGAAGCGAGTCATAAAGACCTGGTCTCGGAGATCAACAATTATTCCGGATATGGTTGGACACACCATCGCGGTCCATGACGGTCGTAAGCACGTACCGGTCTATGTCACCGAGTCCATGGTCGGACACAAGCTCGGCGAGTTTGCGCCGACTCGGACCTTCCGTTACCATGCCGGTCAAGAAAAGACAGCGAGGAGACGATAGTGGCGCAGACGTTAGAGGCGAATCAGGCACGCGCGGTTCTGCGTTACTTCCGCATGAGCCCCACCAAGGCTCGACAGGTTCTCGATCTCATTCGAGGCAAGTCGGCGGTTGACGCCATTAGGGCACTTTCGTTGGTCAATCGGGAGGCCAGTGAGGTAGTTGGCAAATTGCTCGCCTCAGCAGTCGCTAATGCTACGGTTCGCTACGGCCTTGGCGCGGATGAGGTGTTTGTCGCAGCTGCTTTCGCCGACGAGGGCCCGACGATCAAGCGATTTCGGCCGCGAGCTCGCGGTCGGGCGACGCGTATGCGCAAGCGTAGCTGCCATATAACCATCGTTGTTGAGGAGATGCCGCTCGAGATGCGGAGGGTTGAGGCGGCAAAGAGCTCTGGTCGCCAAAGCGCGCGTCGTGCTCAGAGGGTGGCCTCCTCGCGTGGTGCCACACAAGCGACCGACACGCCGGCTCTTGCGACAGGGCCAGAGAACACAGGGCCAGAGAACACAGGGCTAGCGAACGAAGACAACGTCGTGGCTGATCCAATTGTCGATAGGGTCGACACGGCTGAGGGTTGGAGTACCAGTGATGGTGCGGTAGTTGAGGCCCAGGCGCAAGAGACCGTTGTGGTTGAACCTGAGGTAGTGGACGCCGATGCCGTTGAGTCCTCGCCAGCAGATGAGGTTCCAGAACGATCGGTCGATGCCGGTGACGAGGCCGCGATCGTCGCAGAGGACGCTGGCTTAGCAGATGACGACCCAGCGGTTGTCGAAGAAGGACGGGAGGACTCATAATGGGTCAGAAGATACACCCTTATGGGTTCCGATTGGGTATTACGACCGACTGGAAGTCGCGTTGGTTTGCCGAGAAGGATTACCAGAAGTGGGTCATTGAGGATTACAAGATCCGTTCCTGGCTACAGCGAGAGCTGGCTACGGCGGCGGTGTCGCGTATCGATATCGAACGGACTCGTGATCGTCTAAAAGTAGACATCCATACTGCTCGCCCTGGCATTGTCATCGGCAAGAAGGGTTCCGAGGTCGACCGACTGCGTAAGGCACTCGAGAAGCTGACTAGTTACCCAAGAGTGCAGTTAAATGTAGAAGAGGTTCGTAATCCAGAGCTCGACGCTACTCTCGTGGCTCAAAGCATCGCCGATCAGATCTCTCGTCGCGTGAGTTTTCGACGCGCAATGAAGCGTTCCATTCAGATCGTGATGAAGGAGGGTGGCAAGGGAGTCACAGTCCAGTGTTCAGGTCGACTGGGTGGGTCTGAGATGGCAAGACGTGAGACGCATCGCGAAGGACGTGTTCCAAGGCATACACTTCGAGCAGACATAGATTATGGTTTGCGTGAGGCACATACGAACTCCGGCACAGTCGGGGTCAAGGTATGGATCTACCGTGGTGACATCGTTCCTTACCAGACGGCTGTAACCGCTACTGCCAGACCAGCGTTGCCCGACCGGCCACGACGTATTATTACAGCCGGTGGTGGCAGGCGTCGCGCCGCCGATGAGGTTGCGGTTGATGAGGCGGTTGTAACCCGTCCTCCGAAGATCGAAGAACCGGTAGTTCCTGAGGAGCTTGAACGCCTCCTTGCAGAGGAAGAGGATATCGAGCGTCGTACCAAAGAAGAGGGACACGAGGCGCCGCACTTCAAGAAGGAGGTGGATTAGTCGATGCTGATGCCCCGTAAAGTTAAGCACCGTAAGACCCATCGCGGTCGTCTTACCGGTATGGCTAAGGGTGGTACAGAGGTCAGTTTTGGTCGGTATGGAATCCAGGCGTTAGAGCCGGGGTGGATTACGGCCAGGCAGATTGAGGCTGCTCGTGTTGCGATGACGCGTCACGTTCGTCGTGGCGGCAAGGTGTGGATTCGTGTTTTCCCGGATAAGCCGGTCACAAAGAAGCCCGCGGAGACGCGCATGGGCTCAGGAAAGGGTAACCCCGAGTTTTGGGTTGCCGTGGTGCGCCCTGGGAAGATCCTGTTCGAGCTCGATGGTGTCAATGAGGAGCTCGGGCGTGCGGCTATGGAGCGTGCTATACAGAAGCTTCCGATCAAAGCGCGATTTGTCATCAAGGAGGGCGTGGAAGCCATCGGAGGTTCAAGGTGAGCAAGGCTACCGAATATAGTGACATGCTTGATGATGAGCTAAGGACCAAGCTTGGGGAGACAAAGGAGGAGCTTTTTAGGCTCCGATTTGCCATCGCCTCTGCCCAGGGGACTGATACGGCGAAGCTTGGATTGCTCCGTAAGGAGATCGCTCGCATCGAGACGGTTTTGAGTGAGCGGCGAGTCGCTGCACTAGGAGGAGAATTATGAGCGAGTCGCCCGAGGTACGCCCGCAGCGCAAGGTCCGTGAGGGTGTTGTCGCCTCTGATGCGATGAACCAGACGATTATCGTTCTGGTGAATCAAAGAGTGCGGCATCCGCGTTACATGCGTACGATTTCAAAGACGAAGAGATTGTACGTTCATGATGTGAATAACGACGCCCATGTTGGCGATACGGTCGAGGTCGAGGAGACCCGTCCGCTCTCCAAGCTGAAGCGTTGGAGGTTGGTTCGAGTTGTGGAGCGTGCAAGGTGATTCAGCAGGAGAGTCGACTGCGTGTCGCTGATAATTCAGGCGCACGAGAGGTTTTGTGCATTCGCGTGCTCGGTGGTAGTCGGCGACGCTACGCGGGTATTGGCGATGTCTTCATCGCGACCGTGAAGGATGCCCTTCCTGGGGCGGGTGTGAAGCGCGGTGATGTGGTTAAGTGTGTCGTCGTTAGGACTCGTAAAGAGTCGCGACGGGCTGACGGTAGCTACATCCGTTTTGATGATAATGCTGCGGTATTGATCAATGATCAGATGCAGCCACGTGGGACACGTATCTTCGGGCCTGTAGGGCGCGAGCTCCGTGATAAGCGCTTCATGCGCATCGTTTCGTTGGCACCGGAGGTGTTGTAATGCGGTTAAAGAGTGGAGATCGAGTTCGTGTGCTTTCGGGCAAGGACCGTGGCTCCGAAGGACAGATCCTAAAGGCATTTCCGGGTGAAGGGAGAGTGCTGGTTGAGGGAGTCCATATGGTTCAACGGCATACGAAGGCTCGTGATGCCACGACTCCAGGTGGTATCATCGAGAAGTCGCTACCGATAGATGCGTCGAACGTAGCAATAGTCTGTTCGTCTTGTGGTCCTACCCGGATCGCCATGGATGTAGATGAGTTCGGAAAACGCTTTCGGGTATGCAGGAAGTGTAGGGCAGCGCTATGAGCACCAGTACGACCCAACGGCCTCGGTTGAAGGTTCGCTTCGAACAAGAGGTAAGAGCTCAGTTGTTCGAGTCTCTTGGCGTGGTCAACATACACCAGGTTCCTACGCTTGACAAGATCGTCGTCAATATGGGAGTCGGAAGGGCGACGCAACAGCAGTCACTGCTGGAGGGCGCTATTCGGGACCTCGAGACGATTACCGGTCAGAAGCCGGCGACCCGTCGTGCACGCAAATCTATTGCGGCCTTCAAGCTGAGGGAGGGCATGCCGATCGGTGCAATGGTGACGCTGCGAGGCGATCGCATGTGGGAGTTCTTTGATCGGTTAGTAGCTATCGCTATTCCTAGAATCCGAGACTTTCGAGGACTCAACCCACGCTCATTCGACGGGCACGGCAATTATTCGTTTGGTGT
>DAHZQE010000481.1:0-2721 GCA_027409005.1 Ferrimicrobium sp.
CGGGTCCCGTCCACTTCAAGAGGGCACGCCACTGGTCGCCATAGCGATAGATGCTGCCTTGGCCAAGTGTGCGTCTACCTCGCATTCTTTCACCCCAGCCGGTTGCCTATCCGGTTGCCTATGGCCCTTCCGAGTTGACCAGCGGTGATTCGTTATTAAGAGCGCATACCCCGGTCAGAAAGTTTAGCAGGACTCAGTGGGATAATAAAAAGCGTATTCTAAGCAACTGGGGGGTCAGCGGTAGAAATCACACCTGTGGAACACATCGATCCCTAGAAGCCACACTTGGCTATCGCACCACTACCGCACCGAGGCAGGGGCGGAGTCACAGCTTGGTGCAAGTTCACAACGAAAACACGACGGCGTGCGTGCGCGACAGATCCTTCTGCCATGCAGAATCAGTTGCAACGAAAACGACCCCCAACGAGACTCGGGGAGTAGTCCACAGAGCTCCTGTTCGATCACCTCCGCGTTCTGAGAACTCGAAAGACCCAGCCGATTGCTAAGACGAGCCACGTGTGTATCCACCGGGAGCCCAGGAAGACCAAAACAGACCGATCGGACTACGTTGGCGGTCTTGCGTCCAACTCCAGGAAGCGTCGTGAGTTCCTCGAGTTGCTCTGGGACCTCACCTTGATATCTATCTACAATCTGGCCGGCTAGCTCTACAATACGGTTGGCCTTGGTGCGGTAGAACCCGGTCGAATAGACAATTTCAGCGACATTAGCGATATCTGCTATCGCCAACTCTTGCGGCGTTGGGTAGCGAGCAAAGAGCACATGCGTCGCGGCGTTTACGGCCGCGTCCGTCGTCTGCGCCGATAGCACCGTCGCTACCAACAGCTGGAAAGGAGTCTCAAAATGGAGTGCACAAAGCGTCTTCGCATCACCCGGGTACAGGACCTCGAGCTGTTTCGCGATCTGTTCTACGTGCTGCCTTCCCATGACGACCCTCCCCTGCCCACGCCTACGTTAGCCTAATACCATGGCCCAGCTAGATGTACGTACGATCAACTCAGATACTTATCTTCCCTCGATTATTTCCCTCGCCCAAGAGATTGAGAACGTTGAACATCATCGTGCACTCGCCGATCATCGCTGGATCGACCTCACAAACCATAGCTCTCAGAGCCTTGACACCCTGATGGCTCTAGACGTAGACACTCAGGTTGTGGCGGGCATCATCACCAGGAACGCGACCAACAAAGGTATCGAAATCGAACTCGCAGTTCGTCCAAGTTACCCGTACGAACTCGTGGTCAAGGAACTTCTTGGGGCAGCTCTTGCAGACGGCTCTGCACCCTCGGCACAACGAGTGAGCCTTTGGATCCCTAACCCGAACGATGAACGTGACCGCCTCTACCGAAGCCTTGGATTCACCGCCGACCGTGAGGTCATCCAGATGCGAAGAACGCTGCCAGTCGAAGGGTTGATTCGCGCCACAGACGTAACGATTCGACCCTTCCAACCTGGGGTCGATGAGAGTGGGTGGTTAACCGTCAACAATCGAGCCTTCGACTGGCACCCAGATCAGGGCGATTGGGACCTAGCGACGCTGGAGGAGCGCGAACACGAGCCCTGGTTCGACCCCGAAGGCTTTTTCATCATCGACAACGGGACTCGCATCCAGGGCTTCTGCTGGACAAAGATACATTATGACTCACACCCGATGATCGGGGAGATCTATGTCATCGCCGTCGATCCAGAGGACACTGGCAAAGGGCTTGGCAAAGCACTCCTGGTTGAGGGGATGTACTACCTCGGGGAGGTGCGCAAACTCTCGTCGATCATGCTCTATGTCGAGCGCAACAACACCGGTGCCCAGGCGCTCTATCGACGCTTTGGCTTCACGGTCGATCACAGCGACCGTCGGTACGTTCTGCCTCCAGCGGCAAAATCAGCCGATCAGAGATGAGCATTCTCCAGGAAGATCACAACCGTTTCGGGAGTTGCAGTGATCGAGATCGAACAACTCAGCTGGTCTCAGAGCTCCGCCATTACGAGGTTCATGCGATCCAAGACGCTCACCCGGCACCTGAATACTTGGCTTACAAGCCGTTAGCGCTCGTACCCGCTAGCCAGCTATCTCCTTGGCCAGAGTTGAGCGCCGTGGACCAGCCAGCGAGACAATCCGGTAGCATCGTCTCGCAGGTCGAACTCATAAAGCCTCCGGCGCAGAACGACCTCGTCGAGGCGGATGACGATCTTGAACCGATTCAACTAGCAGATGAACAAAGGAGTTCACCCAATGACCAACGAGCCATCGTTCACCATCTACTTCGAAGACCAGCATGGTTTTCTCGATACCGCCAGCATCGGCCTACTCCCCAAGACCGCGGCGAACAGTCTCCATGAGGCCGTCGATCACTGGGCTTGCGGGACCGCACGCTGGTTCGATGAATGGCTTGGGTTAACCGATTCCGCCCGAGATCTCTTCGCCAAAATGGTACATGCAGATGCACACCTTGTAGCGACTGGGCCCTCCACCTCGGTCATGGTGGCGCTGATTGCAGATGCACTACCACCTGGATCGAGGGTACTGACCCCAGCGATCGAGTTCACCTCGAACTTATTTCCATACCTTGTTCAGGCTGAGCGTGGCATCGAGGTCATCAGCGTAGACGAGGATCAGCTCATCGAAGCCATCGATAGCTCCATCTCTCTGGTCGCCGTCTCGGCAGTTCAGAGTGTGAATGGACACGTCACCGATCTAGACGCCAT
>DAHZQE010000203.1:0-5891 GCA_027409005.1 Ferrimicrobium sp.
GAGAGACCGGTGATGCCATAGGTATAGGTTGATCCATAGTTGGTGGCATTCCCAAAGTTAAAAACCCCGCCATCTTTACCGACCATCCAGTAACCGCCACCGTTGGAGGTAGCAGCCATGCCAACGATAGGGGCGTTGAGCGGATGGGATCCAGAGAGACCGGTGATGCCATCTGAGTAGGTGGATCCATAGGTTTGTGTACCAAAACCATAGACCGAGCCATCGGCACCTGCGAGCAGATAACCAGCACTCGCGGTAGTCGTGCTGGTGAGGTGGGAGGGCGGAAGCGATGTGCTAGTTGTCCTCCCCTGTGCTTGTGGGATCGCGATAGCGGCGAGAACGAGTATGAGGCTTATGGCCAACGAGCGTAGGCTAGTTTTAAGGCCGTGTCTGAACATGATACCCCCAGGCAACGGTGAATCGACGGTAGTTATGTTACCCTCTATCGTCAGTCGCGGTCCAACTATTAAGCGAATACATCCAACAAATGTTCAATAAAAAAATTCGTGACCATGAACATTGTGTAAAGATCGATGCTGACTTGCCGAGAGATCGACTAGGAGGTGGCAATGGGACCGTTACAACCACAAAGCGTTCGTCGTTTTCTGGATAGACGTATGGATGTGCTCATGGTCGGCGAGCAGCATCTGTTGGGGAGGCTGTTGAGTGTTGCAGGTGGGGTCCACCCCACCATGTGGTTGACAGAGGTTGACGGCGACGAGACTGATGTCGTGCTTGGGCTCGACAGCATCGTCTCCTGTCAGCTTGTAGACGACCCAGTGGAGATGATGCGGTTGGTCAATACGCCGATGCCTTCAACACTCGATTCCATAACCTCACCGGGGACAAGAAATCTCTGAGGGGTACGGCCGGCGCCGACTCCTGAGGGAGTTCCCATGCTAAGCAAGTCGCCGGGTTCTAGTGTGAGAATCCGCGAGAGATATACAATTGTCTCTGCGATGCCAAAGATCATCTGCGAGCTTCGTCCGCTTTGCATGAGCTCACCATTTACTGTCAGCGTCATGGCGAGGTCATTGGCGTCATCGACCTCGTCACGAGTCACTAGCCATGGTCCAACTGGGGTAGTCCGTTCGAATATTTTCCCTTGAAGAAACTGGCTGGTTCGGTTCTGGAAATCACGGAAGGAGACGTCATTGACTACCGTGTAACCAGCCACATGGTCAAGAGCATGCTCGAGTGATACATCTCTTGCCGGCTTGCCAATGACCACTCCGATCTCGACCTCCCAATCCATGGCGTTAGAGGCTTCAGGTTTTATGATTGCTGCGTACGGGTCGGTCAGCGTGAGTGCGTATTTGGCAAACAATGTAGGAAACGCGGGTCGGTCATGGAGCATCTCTGCCACGTGGTCTGTGAAATTCAGCCCAAGGCAGATGATCTTGTGTGGTGTTTTGGTTGTGGCATACAGGATGGCTTCGCCTGCGTCGATGGTCTCGAACTCGCTGATATCTGCTAGCGCTGCGATGTCTCCATCTAGTTCACGGAGAGCCTCGGAGAGATCCTGAAATGGAGTTACACGGTAGTGGCTTCCAAAATCTATCGCCGCTCGTGGTGAACCTTGGAAATCGACGGTGGCAAAGCGCATATTGGCTCCCTTCAGCGGATAAATCTGGGACGAATCGAAGGCGCACCAAAATAGAGAGCCAACGTTCGAACTGGTCGGCAGTTAGTCTATAGGGACAAATGGCGATCCGAAACCTGATACCGGCTAGCCTGAGCTGGTGGCCAGCTACGGTTATCCCAATGACGTGTTTGCGGGTTGCATGATAGAACTGATGACGGGAGCAAGCTTTGACTGACCAATTGACCGAAGAGGAGCTCGACGCTCTTGCTGAGTTTCTTGATGATCCAGAGGCTCCTCCTGAGCGATTGACGCTTACCGCCTTCGACGGCTTTGTCGCAGGCCTCGCTGTGGCTCCTATTGGAGTAGAGCAGGATGAGTGGCTTGAACTCGCACTTGGAGTGATACGCGAAGACGAGATCATAGACCCAGTCATAGTTGACTTCATGGCGCGCCATGCTCAGGTTGCGCGAGAGGTGATTCGCACACGCCCAGAGGAGTTTTTACCGATCTTTGACTCTATCGTTGAGATGGATGGCGACGAGGAACTCGAAGAGATATCGCCTGTTGAGTGGTGTGCCGGGTTTTTGCTAGCCACTGATCTGTTCCCTGAGGCGTTCTCGACGCTAGCCGATGACGATGAGGCCGTCAATCTCATGTTACCGTTCGTCGTCTTTGGCACCGAGGAGGGGCTCGATGCTCTCGAGGAGAACCAGGACGGTTTCGCCGAGGAGTTGATCGACTCGATTCAACCTTCGGTAATCGGCTTATACCGCTACCTTGCGAAGCTTGAGACGGTTGGTTCCGATATCACTGATCTCTCCCCTGAAGAACAAGACGACTAAATGCTACTCAGCCTCAGATGAGGTGAGATCTACTCACTATTGGCAATGAGTGGGTGGAGCAATGAGGATCTAAGCTGGTCAAACTTGACCACTACTTACCCAGGCTCAACTAGATCACTACTTATCTCACCTGCTTCGATGCATGGGGTTAATGGCGGAGCCCAACTCGCTAACTGCAGTGCGTGCTAGGAACGCTGGCGTTCCACATTGAGCTAGATCATCGGTTAGCGATCGGGTTAGAGACTGCTGAGACGAACACCCTCATTCGTTGCTAGCAATCCGCTTGATTCTCACTTTGGCAATGTTGACCTGATGTAAGGCAGCGCTTCCGATTCTGTACCGCCGCATTGACCCTCGCGATCGGAATGCGCTCGCGCGCAGAGGCGCCAGGACACAGCGATAATACCAGTCAACCTAGAGCTAGGGTCCAGTCGCCGTGTGGTTATTTAGGAGCACCTGTTGGAGCTGGTATGTCAAGGTGAGCTGCATCAGACCAGAGGCGTTCAAGTTGATAAAACTCGCGAGCCTCAGCGGAGAAGCAGTGGACGATCAGCGATCCAAAATCTAGCAGTATCCACTCTTCACTCCGATCGCCCTCGACTCGGACGTGCAGTCCATACTCGTCGCGTGCTCGATCTCGAAGCTCATCGACGACCGAGTGCAGCAGTCTTACGTTTGAGGCAGTCAAGATGAGGAAGTAGCTAGCAAAGCTAGAGATATTCCCGATATCGATCGCTAGAACATCACTTGCTGATTTGTCTGTGGCCACCTGGGCAAGAAACATAGTCAACTCAAGTGGGTCGACATCGATGCTTTTGCGTTCGGTGTGGGGGTTGGGGCCGGGGTAGATCTCTATCCCTAATTTTTGCCCTGGTCGTAGATCATGCTTCACGGTAACTTCATCCTACCCGCAGCACGCTGGCCAAGGGGTAGATCAGCTGAACAGATTTTCTCACTATGCATCGGGTTCTAAAGACGTGCCGTCTAGAAGAGATAGTTCGATGGTCCCGATCTCGCGAGTTACGGAGAGGTCGACCTCTGCAGAGCAGATTGGACAGGGTTGCTTGTGTCGCTGTGATCGCAACACTCGCGAACCGTCAGCTGTGAGGCGGACGATGAACTCGCCGGATACGGGGTCGAGCGTGAGCGACTCATAGTGCTCCCATGCCGATTCAGGCAGCAGTGAATACGAGCTAGGGAGGGGGTGTGTCCGCGGCAGCCGCAAAAACCTTCTTTCTTGTGCCTCGAAAACCCACAGACTGTTGCAGGTTTCTATAGTCTCGTAGCGATCATTTGATTCGTGGATGCGTGCGGCCATGCGTAGTGTTCCAATCTGCAAGGACATTACCGTCCCGATCGTGCTTTCGATCCCAGGCACAATCCATTTTAGTGGATAATGAGGGAGGACCCGTTCAGTGCATCAGTTGATGACTTCATCACCGCGGTAGAGCGAGTGGACCTCGATGGCGTCTATAGCGGTCTCCGGTAGTAGAAATTGGAGTGGTCGATGATCGCGCACCCTCTCGCGCAAGTCGGTTGAGGAGATGTCGAGCCATGGCATCTCGGCAAGGATGGGTTCGTCAAAATCTAGGACGTTGTCGATGGTGGGATAACCATAACGATTGACGATTACTAGGCGTGCTAGTCTCGAGAGTTCTTCAGCTCGCTCCCAGGTCGGCATCTGCAGAGCAGCGTCTGCTCCTACGACTAGAAAGAGTTCATAATCAGGGTGGGCGGTGTTGAGCTCAATAAGTGTATCTACCGAATACGACAGTCCCCCACGTCTAATCTCGATATCGCTAGCGTCAAGTCCTGGAATGGACTCTAGAACTTGAGTCACCACCAAATAACGTAAGTGGGCGTCGGTAACCTCTCTCGTGCCTTCTTTTTGCCATGGCTGGTTTGCGACGATAAACAGCACCCGGTCTAGTTTGGCGGCATGCATCGCATTTTGGGCGGCAACAAGGTGCCCGATATGGATCGGATCGAACGTTCCACCGAATACTCCTAGCCGCATGGCTGGTCCATCATTAACTGGTGAGCGACCTGGTCTCGCTTCATTCTGGTACGCTCCTCCACTGCGCGAATGCGTTGCTATGCAATCTTACTGGTGAGTACGTGCAGAGGGCGAACCGTCGGGTGGGTTCCTGTCACTTAGACTGACCATAGGAGGTTGAAATGTCGCTGCAGTGGGATCCGTGGGATTGGCAGAACTACCCGATAGCTCAGCAACCAACATGGCACAGTCGGGACGAGCTTGATGCTGTTCGACGAGAGCTAAGCTTGCGCGCCCCCTTGGTTTTTCCCCGAGAGATCGACTCGCTCAAGCGTGGACTCGCGAGAGCCGCCCATGGTAAAGCGTTTGTGCTTCAGGCAGGTGACTGTGCTGAGTCATTTAATGATCATTCGGCAGCCACCATTCGGGCCAAGCTACGTGTCATTCTTCAGATGGCGGTGGTGCTCACCTACTCTTCTGGTGTGTCGGTCGTTAAGATCGGTCGCATCGCTGGACAGTACGCAAAACCGAGATCCTCGGAGACCGAAGTCCATCACGGAGTGCAGATACCGGTCTTTCGAGGTCATATCGTCCATGACGATAGACCAACCCTCGAGGCCCGTCGCCCCGATCCGCAGCGTATGTTAACCGCTTACGACCTCTCGCGCGCCACTGTTTCTACGGTTAAGGCGCTGACTGAAGGTGGATTTTCTGACCTCTCTCGCGCGCATAGCTGGAATCAGGATTTTGTTGCATCCTCGCCGGAGGGCGAACGTTACGAGAGCATAGCGGCGGAGATAGAGCGCGCCCTACACTTTATGGCCGCTTGCGGTATCGATCTTTCTAAGGAGGAGGTTCTGCACCAGATCACGCTCTGGACCTCGCATGAAGCGTTGTTGCTTGGCTATGAGGCAGCTCTAACCCGATTGGATCCGGCGTCACAACGTTTCTACGACCTCTCCGCTCATCAACTCTGGATTGGCGATCGGACTCGTGATCCGAAAGGTGCCCATGTGCGGTTCGCGAGTGGTGTAGCCAATCCTATTGGAGTCAAGGTTGGGCCTTCGATGGGCATTAGCGATCTACTCGACGTGTGTAGGGAGCTGGATCCAGATCGGGAACCAGGCAGGTTGATGCTGGTGGCTCGGATGGGACGCGGTGCGGTTCGGGACAAGCTGGGTGATTTGGTCACCGCTGTCAGGGATGCGGGCCATCCCGTTGTCTGGCTCTGTGACCCCATGCATGGGAATACCTTCCTGTCCGAGGCTGGGTACAAGACACGCGACTTTGAAGACATCATGGATGAGATCTCTGGTTTTTTTGAGGTGCACCGGCGCCTTGGCACCTGGCCAGGAGGGATTCATATAGAACTAACCGGCCAGGATGTCACCGAGTGTCTAGGCGGTGGAGAAGAGGTGCTGGAGGAGGAGCTTTCCCGCGCTTACGACACCATCTGTGACCCGCGGTT
>DAHZQE010000498.1:0-4598 GCA_027409005.1 Ferrimicrobium sp.
GCACATGAAGTTGACGAAGGAGATGATGATGGCTTCGGCGTTGGCTAGATAACCCTGCTCGTTTATATTGGTGATCATTAACTCCTTGCCATCCCGCTGTGGACCCGACGTCGTCAGCGTGATGGAGGCACGTGCCCCCTCGGCTGGTGGTCGAAGCTTCTCAGGGTTTGGGCGATAAAACCTGGGGTCCCCTCGGTCTAGCGCGCAAGCTAAACGGCGTCGACGTGGGGTGATGAATGAGGCAGGAATGCTCGCGATCAATCACTCCGGCGTGTCTTTGGTATATCGCATAGCATACACAAGTCCGTGTGCGCTGTCTGGAGTTCTGAAGTCTCCTCGCTTCAGCCCCAATTACGGTATCCGTCAATTGCCGCTTAGAGCAGATCTTCCCAATGCCAAACCCCGCATCGCGTGAGACAGGCAGGTCACGAGGTAGAGGTACATGAGGTGTACCTCAAAGCCACGTTTGTTTTCCTCCCCTTCGGTCCCTTATCTCCTTCAATCATCCTCAAACCCACACTACACCTCCTCACAACGTCTTTTCAGATTCCAATACCGGCGCGATGAGTGCAATCATTGAGGAGGACGGCTCGTATGAGCCAGTCAAGGTCCTCATTACCATGCATGAGGGGATGGACGCCATGGACTTTGTTGGTCCATTGGAGGTCTTCTCCCACGCCCAGCACGATGTTAAGAACCCAGGTGTGCATTCATGACCTATGGGCATTTGAGGGTAGATGTGCTGACGAAGATGACGAGCAGAATCCAAGGCCTTCCGCACCATGTTCGCCGGCCCTTCCGAGCACGTGCTCTCCAACCAGGGCGCGTCCTTCCGCGCTCACATGGACTACAGCGAGGCCATGAAGCGTCTCGCCGAGATCGATGTCCTTGTCGTCCCTGGCGGCAGCACCGAAGGCGTTCTCAAGTCCAAGGGCCAGCCGATGGCCCTCATCAAGGCCTTCACTGAGCTGCAGAAGAAGAACCCAGCCCGTGAGCGTACGCTCATGTCGGTCTGCACCGGATCCCTGTTCCTCGCCGAGCTGGGCATCTTGAGCGGTTTGGCAGCCACCACGCACCCGGACTACATCACGAAGATGGAGATCATCTGGTGAGTCATCCGTAGACCACCACCTACCTATGCCCAAGCTAACAGCTTTCCCTCACAGTTCCAACGCCGCCATCCGCGACATGGCCGACCGCTGCGATGTCATGGAAGCCCGCTACGTCGTCAACAACCTCCGCTTCGAGCTCGGCGAGAACGAAGACGACAACCCTTACATCATGAGCAAGAAAGAGTACAAAGACCACAAGCGCCGCAAATCCTCCGCGGGCTCCATACAAGAAGTGCCCAACGGTGGCCGCCGCCCGTCCAGCGCCCGCAAGGGCAGCATGAGCCTGAAGATGAGCAACATGCGCCGCGAGAGCGTGCTCAAGCGTGCCAACTTGCGCCTGGGCGGGCTGCGCGTGATTACCTGCAGCGGTGTCACTTCGGGGATCGACGGGGCGTTGTACCTTGTGGGCGCCCTGGTGTCGGATGATTCCGCCGATGAGGTCGCTCGCAAGATGTGCCACGATTGGAAGAAGGGCACCGTTGTTGACGGCACTGATGTTTAAGCGTAGGCGTTGGAAGGAGAATCGCGGCGTATGATGACACTGTAAGCTTAAAAATATGGGTGATGAGCGATTTTGGAGGGAGCCATGGAGATGCTACCTCGAGACAAAGCGTACGAGATGCAGTAGCCTCGAGGCTCTGCTGATGTGACTCAAACGAGACATGTGAGCAACGTGTTTCCCGAGTTGAAATGCTGCTTGCGCGCGTGGCGTTTCGATTCGGCCCCGGGGAACCCCCGGTGTTCTCCAAGACCGTGCAGTGACCGCAACCATGCTTGGATGCCTTTCCACTCCAGCACCAGCACCCTTTCTCTCGCGTGACTCGCCTGTATCAGCCTGTAACGTGGTGGTCAACGACTTTGTAAGCACTCCGTAGTCCCCCCCCAGCTTCTCCGGGCTCGGCCGAGCAAAAGCAACCGCATTACCCGCAACTCCCTCCCCTCACCAATCTCACCTCCCATTGCCACGCTCGCCGCGATGAGCTACGACGACTCAAATGGGCGGAAACGCTCGCCGAGCCCCACGGGCGATGATGCGCAGCAAGGGCGACAGAGGTCGCGGGCGGCGTGCGCGCCGTGTCGGCAAAGGAAACGAAAATGTACGCCTCCCTCGCGCTAATGAGTGACTGGAGGTCGAGGCTCACTGAGAGGTAGGGTATGTCACTGTTCTCGTCGCGTGAAGTGGCTCTTGTTGCAATGCTCTGCAACACGAACGGCTTGCCACAGACTGTTCTGCGCACTTCAAGCCGAGCGCGCTTCCTCACTGATATCGCCTTCACTCTCCAGCGATGGCAAGTACCCGTGCAGTACTTGCGTACGATATGAATACAACTGCGAATACACCACGTCGAGGCGGATATCTCACATTCACAATGGCGATGTGCCGCCGGAGCTACCGCCTCCTCCGGAAACGCAAAAGACACAACCAAGCATCTCACATCTGCAACAGCGTCCATTGACGGCACCTGGCGCCCGCTTCCACCATCGCAGCATGCTGGACCCGGTCAAGACTCGGTTCGTGCGCGCCAACTCCGCCATCGCTTTCCCCCGGATTCTGGGCATGGACTTGGAGTCGGAAAGCATACCTAGACTGCACTCGTTCGCCTGGCATTGCGGTATCCGAGCAGAGGTGCCCGAGGAGACTCTCGACATCACGACGATGATGACCTGGAATGATCTTCAACGGCTGTCGAAGGTCTATTTCCAGATCCCGAACATTGAGTTTGGCATCATTGACGAGATGGACTTCCAGGATCAGGCTGCCGCGCGTTATAGTAACTGCAAAGGCCTCAGTGATTTTGACGCGGTGATTCTCGGTGTTGTTGCGCTGGGCTCTTTCTTCTCGCCTAATCCACATCCGCGCGAAAACGACTTCGTGCTGGCCCAACGCAATCTGATGATGCAGAAGTCGGTCAATCATCCTACTTTCAATAGTGTAGCTGGATGGGTGTTGCGCACGATTTACCTCCGACTCACGTCAAGACCGCATGGCTCCTGGATCTCGAGTTCGATCGCGATGCACCAGGTAGAAGGCAGCGGCCTCTTCAAGGAAGTCTTCACCATTGCTGTGGTCTACCCGGCGGTGCCGACGTCAGACCAAAAGATTGCCAAAGCACGCAGACGGCTGTTCTGGGTGGCTCGAGCGTTGAATGTCATCCTCTCGTTCGAGTACGGTCGATCTCGCGTCAGCTTCGATATCATCACGACAAAGCGATTCGCCCTCGAGCATGGCTTCTATGCCCATCAGTTCGTCGAGCTCGCAGAACTCCTCCCAAATGATTGGGTCGACAGAGAGCGGGAGCCAGATCCACCGGGTTCACTTTGCAACGCCCTGAATAAAATTGAGGCTATGAAGACGGATTCGCTCTTCATTCAGCTGCTCAAAGCTGATCTTGCATTTGCTATTTACCGGCGCCTGTGGCTCATGAGTCTCACCGACGCGAAAGATCGAACCGAGACGGTCATCGCCATTGGTCGAGCCGCTTTGACCGCCAGCGAGAAGCTGCTCGAAACCCGCACACCGTGGTGGAACGTCGTCCACGCTCCGTTCCAATTCCTCTGCGTCCTCATCGCAATCGGGACGCCAAAGGGCCTAGCCAATGTACAGGACGCCCTATCGACCTTGCATCGCATCGCAGAAGTGTACGATACGCACATGACGAAGGAGGCGTACAACCAAGCCGCCAGCTTGGTGCGGATGTCTCGCCGACGCAAGGAGAAGGAACTGAGTGCCCTCAACAGTCTGCCGGACGTACAGCCATTTGAGGATTATCCGTCGGCCATCAGCAGAGGGAGTAGTGTGGGGCTTACGGATGTGCCCAACTTCGACTGGAGTCAGATGGATCTCGCTTTTGATTGGGAGAACTTCTTGAATCCGGAGCTGGTCATATCTTCGGCGCAGGCGACGCAACAGATGCAGCCGCAGAACGGGATGATGGATGCGGCTTTTGCGCCGGGTATGCCGTATGCGACCCAGGGCTTCAATCCTCCGAGATGATTCCTCGACCTAGTGATTTGTCCGAGGCATCAAATCCTACTGGAGTTTACTCCGGGTCTTGCAAGATCTACCGCCACGAGTGCGCTGAAAGTGTCCTGGAGGTGCACGTCGCCGTAGCCACCTCCCTCGCCTACCTCCGCACCGGTACCGCAGACGCAGCCGGGAAACTCCACACGACGAGGCCCACCTCAACACTCTCCTAAAAAGCTTTCTGGCGCTTCGACGAGGCCGGGCAGGTTCGGCGCTGCCAGGCCTGGTTCCCGAATCTGCTGGCCGGGACCAAGACAGCAACGGGTGGCGGTTTCGGGAGTGCGGTCGTGCAGTAAGCGACGCCGGCGGCACTGTGTCCGACGATGCAGCAAAGATGTAACGGGACTGAACCCGCAGGATCTTGATACGGCGACGTGCGCGGCAGCATTGGAGTTGAAGTCCTTTGGAGACATTGATAAGGCCTGGGGAGATGACCTGGTGCATCGCGATCGAACTCGAGA
>DAHZQE010000511.1:0-4051 GCA_027409005.1 Ferrimicrobium sp.
GTCTCGCGTGTTGGTGCGCACCACCATACAGGGCGGAAATGTCCCCCAGATACTGGCGGTTTACCTTGGCAACCGAGGTGTAGTTGGTGTCACAGACGTTCGCCAGTGGTGACTCCACCAACTGTGAGACCAACTGGTATGAGTCCATGCGGCCGATCCCACATAAGGATGCCACCCAATCCACCATCTCGACCTGGGCTATTCTGAATGCATCCTCGAGCGGACGTGCTGATCCGGTCGTCATCAGGTACTTGTCAGACTCCAATTTGGGCCAGGGGGTGCTGGTGCCCTTTATTAGGTCAAGGTAGAGGACCGTGTTCATGGCGCATTCGACGGCTACGCCACAGCTTTCTCCCTCACCCTGTCGGGCATGACCATCACCAAGCGAAAAGAGTGCCCCTTCAACATTGACGCCTAGATAGCAAGTAACTCCGGCACGAAGCTCAGGGGTATCCATGTTCCCGCCATGCGCATCAGGTACCAATGCAGAGCGAACCTCGAGATTAGCAGGCGCAACTCCGACGGTGCCGTGCATTGGATCCATGGGCAGTTCGACTGAGAACTCGCCAACGTTCGACCGAAATCGGCATTGGCGAGTTTTCCGATCAAGTTCCCAGATCCACACGATCTCTGGTAGTGGATCTTGAAGTGTCGCCGTCAGGTGAGTAGAGGTAAGAGCCCCGAAGAGTGGAACGGTGGTGGAGACTGCCCAGTCTCGAGCGGGTTCGATCTCGATGAAGTGTGCTACTACGGTGTCGCCCGGCTCGGCTCCTCTAATGTAAAACGGCCCAGTTTGAGGATTCAAGGATGGAAATTCGCAGACTTCAGACACAAGGTCCGTCTCACTTCGGACTTTCCCAGCAAAACAATCTTCAGTGAATACTTCAAGTATCGTCCCCGGCTCTACTTCCATGACCGGTTCGCGTCCACCAAACGTCCAGCAGAGCTGCTCTTCGGCTGGAGTGAACTTAATAATTTGATGGTTCATCATGCCTCCGGTTCATCGACGATCTCTTCGAGGAAGACCTCTGAGATGCGGTTCACCGCTCCTGGCGAGGCCGAACGAAGACGTACAAATACTATCACTCCGAGGATCAGCCAGATGGCTACTATGGGTCCTGCATACGAAGCTGGTGCGGTTAGTGGTGAGATGAATGAGAATGCCGCGATTCCAGCACCAGCAAGTAATGCTGGGAATAGGAACGCGATGGCCAGAATCGGCACGATACCGTGCGAGAAGAAGTTAAAGCGTTCCTCAGATATAGACCGTGCGAAATACACCATCGATGAGAGGTTCATCAATATGTAGACCGCAACGACGACGATCGTGATCAGAGTTCCATCGAGGGCAAATCCATTCTCTGGACCGAATGCGAGCCCAAGGATCAACGTAGCTGCAGCTGAAACGATAATCTGAGAATACACGGCGATATGGGGGACCTTAGTTTTGGCGTGTACCTTGCCGAGGATACCTGGGAAGACCCCAATACGTCCTAAGGCGAAGGCCATTCGGGTGGAGACCGAAGTGCCTGCATTGGCGTTGCCGATGGTGGAGTTAATGATTGCTAGAAAGATCAGAATCCAGAAAAGGCCATAAAAGTCACGGCTCAGTCCAATCCAGGAGGCGGCTCCCGCGCCGGCGAAGGACGAGAACCGAGCTGGCCCATAAGCTACCGAAGCCGCATAGGTGGTGAAGACATAGACGAGACCGATCGCCAGTGTGGACCCTAGAATCGCGAAACGAATGGTCCGCTTGGGATCTTTCGCCTCTTCAGCTAGTGGAGCGGCGGCCTCAAATCCAGCAAATGCCAGGAGACTGTACACCGAACCAGCGAAAACTCCCGATATACCGTGGAATCCTTTTGGTGTGTATTTGGTGGTGAACACCGACAGTGTGTTGTGGGATCCCGCGTGTACTACGAAGAGAATTCCGGCAGCTAGGAAGACTACGATCTCAATACTCCCAAGGATCGTTCCAGTCTTGGCAGAGGTGGTGATTCCGAGCAGAGCGAGCGCACCCACTAGAGCGATACCTAACAGAGACCATGGCCACCACAGGTTGCTTGGGTAACCGAATTCGGAGTTGAACGTACCCGCGACCGTAAACCCAAGCTGAAGAAAGAGCAGTGCTGGTACAAGTGCGTATACAAACACGTATCCCCAACCAACGAAGAAACCTACGATTGGATGCAAAGCGCGAGACGCGTAGGTGGCAAACGATCCTGCTGAAGGAATACGAGAGGCGAGTTCACTGATCGAAAAGGCGGTGAGCAGGCTGCCGATAAGTGCAACAATAACAGCTAAGGTGAGCGCACCTCCGGCAAAACCTGCGCCAGCCGGAATCGAAGCGGCAATTGCCGCACCCGGGGCCATCGCGGTGATGCTTTGGAATAGAACCTCGCGACGACCAATCGCTCCTGCTCGCAGTCGCCCCGAATCTGATGTTGACGTCATCCAACCCCCCCTGATACGCCCTTAACTAGTGTTGCGATGATCATAATTGATAACTATCGGACTGAATGCGGAAGTCGTGTAATATTTGTTACAGAATATTTCTCAGGAATAGTTCAATGTTATTGCTAGCTAGTCGTAACATGGATGCCTTGAGTATGTGTAGACGGGCGTTCCGCTCTATGCAGCTTTCCAAGCTCGTCCAAATGCGCAGGATTAGTCGGCAGATTCAATGAGACGGTTAGACTCTCTAGATCAAACAGAGATGTTTTGATTATTTCACGGGGGCGTAGCTCAGCTGGAAGAGCGCCTGCTTTGCACGCAGGAGGTCAGGGGTTCGAGTCCCCTCGTCTCCACCAAGGGCCGGTTGCGAAACTACCCCGCCAACGTTTGCAAAACTCAGACAAAATTCGGCTGCTCCTGGTCAGATCTCCTAATTGGAGTAGAAATCTCACCGGCGTTGTCCATCTACTCGACAATCGCCTCCAAAACCGCCAAAGTCCCGTTGCCGGGACGTGAGAGGTAGATACTCTGTCTGTGGAGATGCTGGTTTCAGAGAGATTAATTCAGGACTTGGGTGATGGCTCCTCATGAGTCCAGTAGTTACCAAGGCGATCTCGTCGTCGAGGTTTGCGCGATCGACTAGGCGTAGCGGTACCTTTGAGCTTATCCTGCAAGAAGCTCTTGATCTTGCGGATATTGGCTGCCACGACGATCAGCGTCGTGAATAAGTACTGGTTAGCAAACCCTCGCGCCCGCCTCCTACCTCCATCATGAAGAGCCCCATGGTCGGCATCCTTGAGATAGCCGTTAAATCCTTCGATGGTGTTACGTGCATGGGAGTAGAGCTTGTGCCACCCGGGACTCCCATAGAGGAACGCTTGGCCAAGCTTGGCACCTGCATCACCCTCGAATGTCGTGGTCTTCTTATGGACACAGACCTCGCCCGGGTGAACCGGCTGGTTCGAGATGTGAGGAAGACCCGCTGTCTTCTTGCGGACCGAACTCTTGAGCGGACACACCACCGTCGCTGATATTCCAAAGGACAGTCGCTCGGTCAACAGAGGATAATCATCCTTAAGAGAGCGACATTCTCCTAGCACAGGTGAGTTTCGCAAGCAGCCCGCCGCGAGGCTTTCCCATCTGACCGCTGAATAACCACGATTGAATGATGCTCAACCAGTGGCCTGTCTTACCTGAAGACGATTACCAGAGTGGGGTTACTGCTTGAGGGTTGGACCATCGCCTTCGGTTACCGTATGTTCCTTCTGGAGCGTGAGCTCTGTTCGTACGCGCTCCACCAGTACAGGAAGGTCATGCTCGATAATACTCCATACGATGTCTAGATCAACGTCTAAATATCCGTGAGCGAGCTGATTACGAAATCCTGCTAATTGTCTCCAAGGAATATCAGCGTGCTCCTCCCTGAAGGCAGCAGAGAGTCGTTGACTCGACTCCGCAAGCGTCTGCAGACGGTACATCGTGGCATCACGTATAAGTGCGTCATTTAGCGACGATCTTCCCTGCTTGATAACGGTATCTTCGATCCCTTTCGCAGCCTCGTCGATGTACGTTAAATATAGTAAGTCACTGTGTTGTG
>DAHZQE010000517.1:0-5502 GCA_027409005.1 Ferrimicrobium sp.
ACGCAGGCTGCGGTGCTTTGAAGAGCGTGCTGGTCTTGTACGTCGTGCCGAGCACGAAAGCCTAAGGATGGCTTCGGGAAGCCGTAGCGCAACGTCGTCTGCCAGAGACTGCCTCAGCTCATTGCTGGTGGCTCGATAGCACGACGTCGCCGATTATCCTACATGCTGCTGACGAAGTGGTGTGTGACGAAATTCGAGATGTCGTTCTGGAATGGCCGAACCCGACGAGAAATATTACTCCCAGGAACGCCTCCGTCGGACTGCGCGCCGGGAGCATATGGAGCCTGCTGGCGGCGCGAATAGCAGGAGCTTCCTGACGTGTGCGCGTTGCAAGATGTGAGGTTGGTTCGGGAGGCGGGTCCGGTCTTGTGATCGCGCCCAGCATCCGGTTCTGCGCGGTCCTTCGGAACAGAACCAGTGCTCTGACTACAGAGATTCTTCTACGGCTGAAACCTGTCTCCAGCTCATTTCAGCCATGCGAGTCCATAGGACCGGCGAGTAGACTGTCCCCGAGACCCGACGCTCAGCCCGGGTATCACCGAATACGCCTGAGAGCGGTGCTGGTGGTGTGAACGAATGGCGATACAAGTCGCCGTCCGGCGACTAGCATTCGCGTACCTCCCGCAAGCCAACGCTGGTTGATAAAGCTGCGGCCTCTGCGACGCTGCTGTCAGAGTCTCTTCACATTGACCCAGGAAAGCGGGCAGACAGTTGCCAGCACAATCTTTGCTCTCTGCGTCGGTATGGCTTCAGACGGTCCGTCGGATTCAACGGAGCAAGAGAAGCCTGGCTCTGCACTCTCTGTTGTCCGTGATCCGGATCCACGGAGCTTGGAAGAGAATCGAGATACTGGCCTCTTCAACGATAGCGTCCACAGCTTCTCCTGGGCCGAAGTTGGCGTCACAGTAACGTCGCGCAAAGGCAGCAAGAATAGGAAAGCGATCCTGTCATCATGCCAGGGCATTGTTTATCCCGGAGAAATGCTCGCCATCATGGGTCCCAGCGGTTCCGGAAAGACAACCCTACTTAATTCTATCGCTCACCGCCCAGCGTCCGCCAAAGCTCACGTCGAAGGCCAAACGCATGTCAATGGAAAACAAGTTCCACTGCAGACACTACAACAACTGTCGAGCTATGTCGAGCAGGAAGACTCTCTCATCGGAAGCCTGACGGTCAAAGAGACAGTCCGCTTCGCTGCTGATCTCTCTATGCCGCGGTGAGTCTTCCATGAGCCGTTGAGGTGACGATGCCATGCTGAATGCTACCAGGCACATGACGAGTGCGGAGAGAATGCGACGAGTAGGCAGCCTCATTGCTAGCTTTGGTCTAGAGCAACAGCTGGACACCATTGTCGGCACCCCCATACGGAAGGGGCTCAGCGGTGGTCAGAAGAAGCGCCTTGGCGTTGTCAGCCGCCTGGTCACCAATCCGAAGATTCTGTTTCTGGACGAGCCTACAAGTGGATTGGATTCGGCGCTCAGCTTTGAAGTCATGGCATATATCAAATCACTGGCCAAGCAATATCGGGTGAGTGACACGACGTAGTACCGTGGGGCGGACGAGGACAATCACTAACAAGGCTGCACAGATTATCGTGATCGCTTCCATACACCAGCCGTCCACTAGCACGTTTAATCTGTTCGATAAGCTCTGCCTCCTTGCCCTCGGAGAGACATGCTACTTTGGCCCGACCGCCGCCGCAGCTCCGTACTTTGCCGCCCTGGGCTACAATCTACCGGTCAGCGTAAACCCAGCGGAGTTCTACCTGGAGCTCATCAACACCGATCTTGCCCAGCCAGATGATGCTACCTCTGCGCGAGTGAACCACATCACCCATGCGTGGTCGTCGAGCGCGCTCGTCCTGGAATTAAAAAAAAGCATTCATGACTCTTTAGACGGTCATACCGACGACGTCACTGAGCTTGGAAGCTCTGACCGGCCAGGCTCGCTCGCAGCAGCATGGGTGCTGATGCGCAGGCTTTTCATCAAGGCAAGGCGGGACGTGGTCGCATACGGCATGCGGCTTGTCATGTATCTTGGTCTTGCAATACTCATGGGCACTGTGTTCCTCCGACTGGGCTCCGGACAGGAGTACATTCAACCGTTTATCAGCGCAATATTCTTCGGATCGGCTTTCATGTCCTTCATGTCGGTCGCTTATGTCCCGGCTTTTCTGGAAGACCTGCACGCTTTTCATAAGGAAAGAGCGAATGGATTGGTTGGCCCTACTGCGTTTGTCGTGTCCAACACACTTGTCGGCTTACCGTTCCTACTCGGGATAGCAAGTACGTTTACTCTTGTGGCTTACTTCCTCATCGGATTTCGGGAGAACGCGACCGCCTTCTTTGTATTTCTAGCGTGGCTCTTCCTTGATCTCGTCGCCGCGGAGGCGATGGTGGTCCTCATTAGCGTGATCTTCCCGACCTTCGTCATCGCTCTGGCCGTTACTGCGTTCGCCAATGGACTCTGGATGTGCGTCTCGGGTTTCTTGGTACCGACGAGCATCCTCAATCCATTCTGGAAATACGTCTTTCATTACATCGACTATCAGGCGTACGTTTTCCAGGGCATGATGGTCAATGAGTTCCATGCCAGGTCTTACAATTGTCAAAGCCTACCCGACGGCAGCTTCCAGTGCATGTACCCGCCGGATCCCCAGAACCCTGGAACAGTAGCCGGCGACTCGGTCTTAAAGTATTGGAAGATCAACACTTCACCCTCTAACCAGTGGCCCTGGGTTGGCTACGTCCTGGCCATCATTGTGGGATTCAGGCTGCTGGCTTGGCTTCTTCTTTGGTCTGGCAAGCGCTGAGGAGGGCGGCTATAAGGCGTTCACACTGATACGCGCTTGTTGCTTGATCCCGTTACCCCAGCGGACCTAGGCGTGACAGGGTCAGGCTGTAGGCCACCAATAGTGACGCCGTGCAAGGAGCGGGCTGCTTGGTTTATTCGAAGATTTGTGGTGCGTTTCTTAACCAATGAAAGTTGCGATAGTCCGCCTGCGCAACCGCAATTGGTCTTGCTACATAGATTGTGTACCTACTTGCTACATAGATTGTGTACCTACCATCAGTTTGGCTAGATTCTGAGCCCGGGAGAGCATGTTGGAAGTGCCACGTAAGCTCGCGCTGGAACCAAGCGTGGTGTGAGAGGAATGGGCGTTGCTCGGGTCACCTTATTGAATGGGCATCGCTCATACCACCCGATTGAAAGCGGCTTCAAGCGGGCTTGGTCTCATAGTTGCTCGAGAGCACTGATCTCGGACATACCCGACTCCGTCGACAACGACACCTACACAGGCGTGTACTGTCTCAAGATGGTGACCTCAATGACGAATGGAGAGGGCAGCTGTCGGAATGAACCCTTCTTGCGAAGCTTCAGACTTGGTTCTCTGCTACCAATCTCCCTGTCGCGTCGCAATGTCGACGGTTCACTTCACATCGGGTACATCCTCACCGAAGACATAATTGGGTTTTCTGGGAGATTTATGCCAAAGGAAGCAGCAGCGCTGGAACATGCCTGCCCTCGGGTTTCTCCCACTGGCCATTATCCCACGTTTCCCACCGCGTCCACGTCGCGTCTTTATCTCGGAGGCGTTCTTACAGTTTTATTCCGCTGCAATCGATCGTGGCCGGGAGTCGCGGAGGGCCTTCGGCAATTTGACAGACGTGTCTGTGACAAGTCCTCCCCTATTGCAGTATCCGCTGACCCTCGCCGCTCGTGCGCAGCATCGCCCCTGACGCCGTTCCGGCAATGTCGCTCTCGCTAACTGTAGCTGTGACTTGGTGGACTTCATGATAAGACGGTCCCGACGTATCTGAGACACTCTTCCTGTTACTGTCCCGACGTATTTTCCTTGCCAGAAGCGAACGAGATTCATGACCGGCTAACGGCTGCCGCTTGGTGCTGATGCATGCGTGTGCGACTCCACTGTAGCCTTCTCCCACTTTCCAGCCTCGCCGGACTAGGCTTGGGGACGGCCGGTGCTGCCACCACAAGGGGGACTGCTTGCTTGCACATCGGACAACTCGCCGTGCCAGCCGAAAGCGCAGCCTCGAAGCAGGGATAGTGGTAGACGTGCAGGCAATCCAAAGCACTCACATCGTCATCCTCGCGAATGAGGTCGAGGCAGATGGCACTAGGATCACATCAGTTGACAAGCGCGCTGCGGATGCAAGGCGACTGACCAGGTTGTGGAATCTGTTGCAGGGACTCGGTCAGGTGCTACGCTCAGGACTCTGGCCTTCCACGAAGTGAGAGACTGCTTCTCGGGATGCACGACGTCCCTGCCTGGCGTCACGCTCGGCCAGCTCTGGGATGCCATTCGCTCGCCTGGCCCAAACGTTCTACGGAAGATGCTGCTACCAATACCCATATCAGTCTCGACTGCAGGACCTTAGGCCGAGAACTTACAACACGGCTAAGAGCACGACAAGCAGGAGGCATCCCACGGGAAATGCGATGAGCAGCACGGTGCCGGTGCGCCTCGACACTAGGCTGCCCGCGCCAGTAGCATTGCCACTGTCTGCGGCCAAGGGCAGAAGCCCCATTTCTTGTGGCAATCTCCTCGCGAGTCTAGTGTCGATGGCGGGCATGGCGCGTGGGCGTCTGCAGCTCGACGACTTTATGTTGGTTGAAGGACGTGGTTGATGCTGATCTCTATTGTTGTCATATGTTAGTATTTTCTAGTGACCACGGCTTTACAGAGTACCTTAGTACAACGACATATTCGCGCTTAGTGGTAATTTCTTGCTTCCATGATTCTTGGGGGGGGGGCGCAGGTAACCTGCGACGATGCGACATATCTTTCGCAAAGACTGATATTATGCCACTCATGAGATGACAACACTGCTCCAGATCTGCGAACGCAAGATGCCGTGGACCCTGCCAGAGCTCCCGGAGCAAAGTACCTGCTTACAACCTCGCAGAGCAGCGAGGGTCCAAATCAGCAAGCTCAACGAGGGCTCGTGTCGCGTTACAAGCGAAGCTGCCGGTAATGAGTTGTCCGAGGCCTACAGCCTCCAGCCAGATCATGCTGCCAACAGGTAGTACTTTGGGTCCCACAAATGTCTGGGTCATGGACACTCCCACGAAGGGGGCCTATCAGCGACAAAAAGTGCACGTCACAAAATGGTATCGACACCGATGAGCACTGCTTCTAGATCCGGGATTGCTCACGATACCTTAATATGTCAGGCGTTGCGGCGGCGTCCACATGGCAGCGATCGTCACGCCACAGCGCACGCGGCACGGATTGCGACGGGCAATAGGATATCACACAACTTCATGGTGTCAAAATATCATTTACGGCTGGATGACATTAAGTATGGTCATATCTGCTTGCTATCGGACGGACGCCGTTCGCTACTGTATTAGCTTCGTCACTAGAAAATACTAACATATGACAGCAACAGAGATCAGCATCAACCACGTCTTTCAACCAACATAAAGTCGTCGAGTTGCAGACGTCCACACGCCATGCCCGCCATCGACACTAGACTC
>DAHZQE010000518.1:0-5179 GCA_027409005.1 Ferrimicrobium sp.
AACAACAACAATAACAACAACACGAATAAGCCTGTCTATGCACCCCGTGGCGTTAGTACCAGTTCTTCTGATCATGCCTCGTCAGCGGAATTGCAAGGCTCACGCGATATAGGCTCGATGGAAGACGATCTACGACGTATCTTGAAGCTCAATGTGTAATCTTGCTTTGGGGGAGATGGCTAGTTTGGAGTTGGGTTGGCGAGCATCCTGGTCGGCAACGTGACGGTTCGGTGTCGTGCTTGGGGCTTAGCGAGGCGTTCCGGCTGAGCGTGCTGATCTGCGAAGACAGGGCTTGGCGTGGGTACGACGTTTGGAAGAGGCGGTTCGGGTGGCGCATGCGCTCGTCAACAGTCTCCTTAGCACGATGACGTACCGCCGGTCAGGCCTATGTTGAGCACTGCCGTGCCCGATTTCAGCGGCCTGAGGATAGGTCGGAAGGACTGGCGGCTTCAATAGAGCTTCTCGGTCCGAGTAAATAGAAGTCCAACTCCGGTCACTCCTTACCTGCGGTCCCACCTGCACATTACTGCTTGATATATTGATATGGTGGGCAGTCTTCTGGCGTTTGAACATGGTATTGGTCTTTGTGTGAAGGCGCACGCTACGCAACAACATCCGTCAATGCAAGTGCAACAAGACATGCAGGGCCAAGCCCCTGCCATGCCTATGGACTGCTACTACACCACCCGCCCTATTTCAGAACGCCGTGTGTGCGAGTGTGGCCAGCATTCTGCTCCGGCCGCATCCCATCTCTCATGCCTGCTCTTCATAGTATCGTCCGCCCCCGGAACAAGTGGGAGTGCTCGCACTTATATCGAGCTCGGGTAGAGCATTATCCGCACCATGCCGCCGAACGACTTGGGCGGGAGGTTGTGCTTGAACTGCGCGCGTACTACCCCGGAGTTGCCTGTGCCTAATGTCAGTCCCGGATCTCTCCTTCACTACACTCCTCGTGTCCTCGGATTGCATCGTACCGTGTGGCCTCGTGACCTTGCCCCAGATCACCCGAATCTTCGTCCCCCGGATCTCTTTCGAGCCACGGTACACATATGCGACCTTCTTGCCCAGGTAGAAGTGCGCGGCCTGCGGGTCGTCAACCCCCTCGATCTTGATGAGCGAGGTGTTGGGGTTCGTGTTGCGCTTGCCGCGCTGGTAACTGAGGTGGCGACCCCTGCACAGAACATACGTGTTAGCATGCTCCCCTATCTCTTGCGGCCCTGCGCACGGCAGCTATGTTGTATTGCTGATTGTGGACCTGGGGAATTGCGACGGGCGGACTCACTTCACGTAGAGTCTGTGGCCGGATCCTGCGTTCGACGAAGACATTGTGGAAGGTGTGATGCGAGCGTGTCGACGGATACCGGAGAAGTGCGTGGGCCGGCTTGCTGATGTTGTCGTCGCTGAAGTCGGATATTCTGGCTGTGTGAGGTGGCGATCAGAATCGTGTGGGTGCCAAGCACCTCGCGGAAATGCCCGCTTGCCCGGCAGCAATCTGTGGCCGGCGCCGGAACGGCGAAACTTTGCACCTAATTCCTCTCCTTCTCCAGACCGCCAAGCCCGGGCTTCGCTCGTACGTTCGTACCATCATCGGGCTTGCTTTTTATGACCTGATCGGATCCTGAGAGGACTCAGATGATTACACAACTGAACATGACGGAACTAGCGGTCGAACGGCGATGCGGCGACGAATAAGTGTTTGGTGTTGCGCATGGCGTGGACGTCTGAATTCTGGCTACCTTGCCTGCACCGCAGGAAAATACCTGCACCCGCCAAAGCCCTTCGCAATGATACTCTGCACGTCAACATTGCTCTTATTCGCCCACAGCTTCAACAGAATGAAACGCCCAGAAATCGCAGGCTCGAACTTGATCGCCACTTTGTGCTTATCAGATCGTATCCGGAATCGTGCACAAGTAACCTTGTCATCCTTCTCAGCATCTAGCTCGACACCTGTGCGCTCCGGCGTCCGATTCTCTCCACGCTTTGGTGTGTCTTCGCGTGATTGCGGAACGTCTGCCATGCGAGATCGTGCCATGAGATGATCCAAGTAGCTGAGGCTGCTGGCTTGATCCGGATCGTTGTCATTGGCAGCGAAGCGGAGGCCTTGTAGACCTGCCCAACGCTCGTAACTGCGATCCATCGGTTCGAGGTCTCGACGTCTTCGCATCAATCGTAGTCTCTGCGACCTCCATTCCAGTACTTCTTGTGTCGAGATGTCTTCTGACCCTACCTCATCATCACTAATGACCGTCACGGGCATATGCTCGCCTTCTCCGTTCGTAATGAAATCCGGACCCTCGTCGGAGATGAAACTAGGGATCTCGCAGTGTGCTTCAGGATCGACCCTTCCAAAGCGGAAATCCTCGCCGTAGTAGCTGCCCTGCCTGGCTTCCAGATCCGGGTCTGCTGAATCCATCCCCGGACCTCTCCATGCTCGCCTGCTATGTGCTGCGTCGATATCCGGATCACGCAAAGCTTCTGCAAGTGAGAGGCGCTCGGGCGATGAACGCAGGTCGACTCGGTTCCTGTAGTAAGGCGGTGTGTCGAGTCCAACCCGTCGAGCGTGGACTGGCGGATCAATGTACTTGTCCAGATCTTGCAATGTCATGGCCACGTATACCAAGCCTTCTCGAATCCTGCGTTTGCGTTAGCATAGAGACTCCGCCTAGGTTCGGAGGCGTGATGCTAACGGTGCGGTGAAACCATGCTCAGGCCCGACAATGTGTAGCTTTTCCAACGTAAATGGGCTATCATCTGCATGCCTCAAGACAACATTACTGCTCGAATTGCTAGAACAATATACGGTCTTATCGTGCCGCAGCAGATTCTTTGGGCCCAAGTAGAGGGTAGGATGTCGGTTGTCCATGTGCTCGCCGCCATCACAGCTCACAAGATCCAGTCGGAGTCTTCCGGGCTCAACCTGCCCAAAACGTCCGTACTTGATCGGTGGAATAGTTGCAAGCGTATCTGCTTCTAGCCGTCTCCGCTTGGGTCTCCGACGGCGGCTGTGGTCTATCAATGGCATAGGAAGCGACGTGTCTGTAAGATCATCGAGAGGCTCGCTCGGCGAACGCTGTCGGCGGCGGTTGATGGGGCTCAGGAGGGTTCGCCGTGGTGGGCGAGAGTCAAGGTCTGTCATGCTGGCTTCACGGGCAAGATCGCTAGTGTTCTGGAGGGCTCGGCGTAGCTGGCTGCTTCGAGAACGAGGCGTGGAGGCGGCTTCGGAGCTGGGAGGGATGTCATAGGAGCCCAGCTGGGTTCTCAGTTAGCTTCTCTGGTGGTGCACAGACGAGCGGTCCGTACTCGGTAGCGGGAGGGCTGCGGCTCAGGCATGTCGTCCAGCCTCTATTGTTGTACGAGCGTTTTCACGTGGTATATTCTTTGTTTGGTTGCATGAAGCTTACACTCATAACGCGGATTAGTGGTCAGCTAGACATGTTGTGGTCATGGGCAGAGAGGGGCTTGCGGCTCTGCCTGTGTGGAGTGAAAGTGCGGGCTCTCGACTCCATCGTCATGCACGTGGCACGAGCCAGCGGGCTTGACGTTGCGCGCCGCGCCGTTAGCCGCCGTCTCGCGCTTGGTAGCGGTCTGCCATTCCAACTTCAACACCAGCAATGGCAACTGCAGAAGATGTGCCCATCGGCACGACGGATCCCATTATGAACGGACAGGTCACCACATGCCCTGAGCCCAACGGCCAGAATCCAGGAGACGCTGCGACAACTACCGCGCCGGGTCTCAGTGCGGAGGAAATTGCTCTCTACGACCGACAAATACGTCTCTGGGGAGCCCATGCGCAGGAGAGAATTCGCTCTGCCAATATCCTTCTGGTTTCACTCCGTGCTCTCGGCACCGAGATTGCAAAGAACCTTACTCTTGCTGGCATCAGGTCACTGACGATCATCGACGACGAACCAGTCACGGAGGAGGATCTAGGTGCGCAGTACTTCGTTAGGGAGGAGGATGTTGGCAAGCCGGTAAGACTGGGTTCACCCCTGCATTCTGCGATTCCCATGCTAACCCGTTGTCAGAGAGCCGAGGCTGCGATACCACGTATACAAGAACTCAACCCGAGAGTCGACGTCAGATCAGGCGGCAGCCTCGCAAATCTCATTCAGATGGACCAGAACTTCTACGCACCGTTCGAATGCGTAATCGCGTGTGATCATGACTTCATGACACTCTCCACCATCAACACAGCAGCTCGCTTCGCCAATCGACCATTCTACGCAGCCGGCATACATGGCTTCTACGGCTACATCTTTGCAGATCTCGTAATGCACGACTTTCTTGTTGAACGCGAGAAGTCAAATGTGGCGACCGCGATCGCAGCCGAATCATTGACCAGATCAGTCGTTGGAGTCACTTCCAAGAAGGACAACAATGGCAAGAACATCGAGGTGGTGAAGAAGAGGGAAATGTACTGCCCGCTCATCCTCGCAAACAGCTCACCATTGACTCCGGACGTTCTCGCTTCGCGCCGCAAGCTCAAAGCCGTGCCAGCGCTTCTGCCATGCATACGTGCCCTTTTCGAGTTCCAGCGGTCCACTGGACATCTGCCAGGCCACGGTGCCCAAGATCTCACCCTCTTCACCACCCTCGCCACGACCAAGCTTAGGGAACTTCAACTGCCGGCGGAGACGCTGAACTCGGAGTTCTTACGCAGCTTCGTGCAAAACATTGGTGCTGAGATCGTACCCACGGCGGCATTTGTTGGCGGCAGATTGAGTGAGGACGTGATCAACGTGCTGGGCATGCGAGAGCAGCCCATCCAGAACTTTGCCTTCTTCGATGGAGACGCTCTGGAAGGCCGTATTTACTCGCTGTACAGTCCTCCGCCCGAGCTTGCTCTTGCCGGCCAAGCGATGGGTATGATGGATGCGAGTGCGATGCAAGGCTTCGACGCGAACGGCATGAACGCCATCAATGGCCTGATGGGCATGGGCGGAAACATGTCGAATAATGCAATTGACATGTCAACGACAAACGGGCTGGACGTCAGCATGCCGGCGATGGGCCAAGTGGGCTCGAACCAGGCCATTGCACCAACTAGTGCTCCAACAAACGGCGCGGACGTGATCAATCTCGACTAGAAGACAGCTTATTTACGATAAGCCGGCTTTTCTTGGAAAGCTATATACAGCAGCAAAGCTGCAGTCATAGTTTTGGCGACACGACG
>DAHZQE010000527.1:0-17416 GCA_027409005.1 Ferrimicrobium sp.
GTTGTGGACTCCTCCAACTTCGAAACCTTTGTTGGGTTTGCGTTGGGTTGTGGTAGCGCTGGATTTAGGAAACATGCTCTTATCTGGTGGGCGCTAAGGGACTCGAACCCCTGACCTGCTGGTTGTAAGCCAGCCGCTCTAACCAACTGAGCTAAGCGCCCGCACTGCTGCTCCAGTCTACCCGTGCAGGGAGGCATCACCGGGCTCGCTCATCAAAGCGTTTAAAATTTGGGGATTACAGGCTGCGACCACTTTACGTCGACCTCGGTCCAAGGTCGGAGCAAGCAGATCATCATTCTGCACGTCGACAACTCCACCAGCTTCGACCAGAATTAAGGCAGCTGCTAAATAGTCCCAGACTGCGAGCCCGTCTGAACAATCGATGAAGGCATCACCACTGCCCTTAGCCAACAATGAGATCTCTAACGCCGCTGACCCGAGGGCGCGCATCTGAGCCCAACCCAAATAATGCCGTGGGTAGCCGTTGACAAAGACGACCGACTTCTTCAACAGGCTAGTTGAGGACGATACGACTTTTCGCCCATTAAAGGCAGCACCCTGGCCACGAATCGCTGTAAACACACCAGCCGAACCCGAAAGTCGAACTACTGCCGCTACTGGCTCACCCCGTTGCAGCAGGCAAATGGCACTAGTCCAATAGGGAATCTCTCGAGCCGCATTCGTCGAGCCATCAATTGGATCCAACACCGCGGTAACCGTTGAACCTTGATCAAGCAAGCCAGACTCCTCGGAGAACACGTTGACTCCGGCATCGACGAGATGTTGAAGACCGGCTTCATCAGCGACCACGTCTCCGAAATGTTGGCCTCGCAGTTCCCCGGTTGCCGACCAGTCCGAGGACTCATTCACTGTTGCGAGACAGGAATCGGTTACCTGTAGCCCAAGGTCTAGCAGTTGTTTATGATTCCACTCCAAGATCCCCATCCTAGCAAAAGTCGACCACCGTCTCCAGTTAGCGCGTTGGATGCACCGAAAAGAAGCTCGACCAATGCGCAACTGCGGGGAAGATCGCCCAAGCGAGTAGGACTCCGATCACAGTAGCGAGCACGATACTAATTAGCCGCCCTTGTCGCCCGATCAAGGAGTGGTAACGGGTGTAGCGTAGATCATAACTTGAGGTACCTACCGCTCTACGGACATAAGCAAGTACATGTAGAGCCATCAACGCAAACCAGGCAACGAAATCATCGCGGTGGATGTTAAGCCATAATGCTGCTGTTGGTGTGTTGGGTTTCGCATAGACCAAGATGATGCCGCTTGCCATCAGAATTACCGTGGTAAGTATTAGAAGTGGTCCAATAACTCTTAGCACTAGTTCAGGCGGGCCCGCATGCTTGAAGTCGGAGGCACCAAGATAATACATCGCAAACCGATAGCTCGCCACGATGATCTTGTACGCCATAATTGGGAGCAAAATCATCCCGAGGACGACGTGGACCGCGATGAGCTGGCCAATGAAGACGATGGTAACCCCTTCAATCGCCAGCCCAATAAAGAGTATCGAACCGAGCAGGGCTAAGAGCCGTGCGACCGCTCGTACCCGGCGCGAAGAGGAAAGCCCCTCTGCAGGCACAGTTTCTGTAAAGACTGTATCAAAAACACGTTGCAGCAACAAAGACCTCTATCTCCTCAGTTGCACCTGAAACTAGTATCACCATTGTACCGAGCACCTCAAACCAGGGGTCCGATCTTCCCCGATCCACACCATTCACACAGGCTGGTTCTCTCAAGGGGGTCTCAGGCTCGATGCGCTAGGAACGATCCCCTAACCACCGTTGTGTACCAACCGCAGATAGGACCCTCCGATAGCGGATACAACCGGCTAGGCACCTGCCGAAATGCCCATCCTGTCGACGAGCTCTCCAACCCCACCCTCATCGTTCGATGCTACTGACTCCTCGACCATTGCGAGAACCGATGCGTGCGCATTCGCTACAGCAAACGGATGGCCGACGATGGCCAGCATGGGAAGATCATTCAGATGGTCTCCGACAGCAACCACATCCTCAAGTTCGATCCCTAACAGCTCTGCCGCAAGACCAACGCCAAAACCCTTGCTGACCCCTTTCGCGACGATCTCGACCCAATCGGTGGATCCACTGATCAGCTGCACTCCAGAGACTTCGTTGCTGAGGAGTGCAATCAACTCGCTGGCATGGTACTCCCTATGCCGACAGATAACCTTAACTACCGAATCGAGTTCAAACAATCCCTCTAGCTCGCATTCGAGTTGAGCCATTGTCGGCCTCTTCAGAAAATCACGTTGGGGTCGAAATTCGAACGGCGAGGAGGCGGCAAAGAAAAATCCGGCGTCGAGCCGTAGAAGATCTTCAATAGTGGTACGTACAAACTCTCGAGACAGTTCCCTAATCCAGAGCAACGACTGACGCTCAAGGTCGTAGCCGACGGCACCGTTATGGCACACCGCGAGGGGCCCAAGCTCAGCCATGTCTGCTACACCAACAACACCTCTTATACCGCGGGCAGTCGCCGGCACAACCACTACCCCGCGAGCACGCGCATTTCGCAACTGGCCCACCACCTTGGGGGCTATGGTCTCGGTTGTGGTAAGAAGAGTTCCATCAAGGTCCGTGAACAGCAAGGACGACTTACTGAGTGACGTCGGCATCTCCCTGAGCGTACCGTGCCTCAGCGCGAATACGGCTGGGCGAAGGCTCTGCAACAATGTTCGATAGTTCCCCACCCACCTTCAGTGCCAACCAAGCCAACGCTGCTTGGGGCGTTGAGACCTGATGGCCAAGCTGAGCCGTCACCCAACTGGGTACTGAGGAATACAGCCATTGCATCACTAATGGATACACCTGACCAACGAACCCTTCGGGACGCAGTCGATCGAGTACCGCGAATGCCTCTCGGGTCGCGTCGTTGACCACAAGCTTGGGCTGTCGCCAGATCCAATGGCTCACCTCCCCATACTGAAGTGGAACCTCATTCATGGCACAACCCATCATCTCTGCGAACCGAGACATCTCGGTCACATATCTATCACAAATCACGACATCAGTCTCCGGATGGAAGCTTCGATAGGCAAAACACACCGACTCAACCATTGCATTGTGAACCCAAGCAAGCAGATAGGGGTCATTAGCGGCAAATGTGTCACCAGTTGTGGACTCCACACCTTCGACGGGTTCATGCAACTTACGAACTGCCGCGATCGCCGTGCGGACCTCATCGATGTCACCGTAGGTGATAGTGTCTATGAAATCAATCGTCTCGCGAAGTCGGCGATCTGGGTGTTCCTGAAAGTGCGAGAACTGCTGGACACCAGAGAGGGCACGTGGCTCAAGCGACTGCACCGCTAGGGCACGAAGCCCTCCGACTAGTCCTGAGAAATCACTATGCAGCCGCCATACTGCCGAATCAGGGCCAAAGAGAGAATCCATATTTTTAGCTTACCAAGCTGGGTCCGTTACCAATAGCCTGGACACATGAGCACGCAGTGCCGCACAAAAAGGGCCACTCTACGCCGGTATTTTGGCACGGCGTCGATGCTAACGGGCGTGACGATTGCCGGCCTCTTGCTCGCCTCTTGCGGCACTAGCGCCTCTTCAGAGGCGAATCGAGCCTGCATGCTCGTCCATCGGTCGATCAAGCTTTATGATGCTTCGCATATCACTCACGGTTCACGAGCTCGCTCCGACCTGGCGCGAGCAGAATTACTATTGTCACAGGCTGTGGCTCCCGCCAATATTGCCGCGTCCACCGATTCGTACTGGCAGTCGCTTGCCGGGACGCTCGCCGAAACCGGACAACTACCGGAGTCGCGTCTAATCAACTCGTTACGAGCTCAATGCGCCCCTTCCGCTAACAACCAAGGCGAATACATCAAACCATTCAAACCGCAGGGATAGTTAAGATCGGGAAAGGGATGCAGCTGTCGGCATCGAACGGACAGCGACGGATACGGTGCAATCTCTTGGCAGCAGAGCTTTCTAGTTGCCTCTCGGCTTAGCTAGGTCATCGACTGCCCCTGACTGGATGACAACATCGTCTGTTGTTAATGGCTCAAGGTGTCACTTTGCGCATCTCCGCTACACAGATCACGTGACCGCCAAACTTGCTAGTGTGTCATCGGATCGAGGAGTTGTAATTACAGCTATAGCGATCATTCTGGCGCTACTCGATATCCGTTTGCCTGCCGCCCTTTAAAAATGAACGCCCTGCGGTTAGGCCATTAGCGGTTAGGCAGGAGGTTCCTGATTCGTTCTCGACTGATGCTGCGACACAATCGCATGATCGACCTCCGCCCCAATCAGAACCATGATGAAGGTTAGATAGAGCCACAGCAATAGTACTGCCACACCTGCGAGCGGCCCATAGGTGGCCGACTCCCCAGCCGAGTGCGTCAGATATAGCGAATAGCCAAGCGATGCCAATATCCAACCTACCGGCGCGATTGTACTCCCCGGGGAGAGTGATCTCCAGTCTCGCCATGACCTCCCCTCAGCAGCTCCGTAGTGAAGTGATAGCAGCAGAATTATAGCCAACAAGGAACCAACGATACGGATGATCCATGTCACGACTACAACTACACCGTGTAGAGAGGTGGGCAGAAGGCCTGCTACGCTCCTCTCTATCGATGTACCAAAAACAAGCAGTGCAACTGCTGTCCCTGCGAGCACTATTGTGACTGCTAACAGTGGAACTGCTCGAAGACGGCGCAGTAAAAACCCGTGCGGCTTAGCCACCGCGAAAGCAACATCTAGAGCCTGTTGCAGCGCAGAGATTGCCTCGATTGACGACCAACCGGCCACGGCCAGCCCTGCCACCACCGCGATCAGATCGGCTCGCCTTGAACCGTTGCTCCTGAGCGCATCAACCAAGATGGTGGCTACCGAGTGTGGGAGCACGACGGCGAGCTCGTGAACCAGCGCTGCCAGCTCCGCTGGAGTAAGACCGACGAGTCGAGCTAGTCCAACCGCAGCTATCAGCGCAGGGAAGATGGCCAAGAACCCATGAAACGCGAGGCCAGCAGCTGTCAACGTCAGTCGATTACGACCGGTAGTCTTGGCGATTTCCTCGACAACATCTACCGTCGAATCCCCTCCGAGATGTCGCGAAACTACAACCCTAAGCTTAACGACGCTTACCTTCATAGCCACGACGGAGTATAGGGTTAAGACCTAGACTTCGCCAGAGTGAAATCATAAGGATTATCGATACTACGATCGGCACCACTACCCATCCTCCAGTTAGATGACGGACGAGTAGGACCAGAACTCCAACACCCAGCACGCCAACGGCGAGCCAGGGTTGGTCACCAACGAAGAACTCCCAGAGAAACAGGAACGGAGCTGCAATCACACGCATCTAGCTAGTACCTTCATCTAGCCGCCGACGCCCGGCGTTTCCCAAGAACGACCAACACAAGCACTGTAAGAGCGAACCATATCACCGTCGGAATAAGAAATACGGTTCCTCCCGGCCAACGAAGACCCAAGCCTTCAGCCATCCAAAACGTACCAAAGCTAGTCAACATAATCCCTACCACCATTTTCAGCTTGTTCTCGGGGACCTCTGTCAGCGCTCGCGATATGACCAGACCACAAGCAGCCACAACCACTACCGCCGCCAGGGCCGCCAGTGAAGCTTGACCGAGCGCATGAGCGCTGCTGCCAAGTGAGATTACGATCACAGCAACCTCCAACCCCTCGAGCAGTACACCCTTGAAGGCAATTAGAAAACCCTGGCGATCAGCCTGCGTTTTTAACAACGCCACCTGGGACTCAAAAATAGCCGCCTCATCGTGGAGGGCTTTGAGCCCAGTGGAACGTAGCACAGCCTTGCGAAGCCACTGTAGACCAAAGATCAAAAGCACCAAACCAACCACGGTGCGCAACACCGCGAGCGGGACATAGTGGACGATCGCGGTTCCTAAGACCGCCACGATCACGACCAGGATAACGAGAGCGATAACAGCGCCGCGGAGTGCTACCCGCCAACCACGAGTGAAGCCAACTGCCAAGACGATAGTGAGTGCCTCAACAGCCTCAACGGCACTGGCAAAGAAAACGGCGAGAACTAGCGCCCAATCCACGGAGCACCTACCTTACAGAGACGAGCTTCTCAAGAAAGCCAACATCGATGATCCCACTGCCTTCGGCGCCCGATGCAAGTCGCCAACGCGCAAGCTGCCCCGGATCTCCAAGCGATGACGCCACACAGGCAGCTTCGGAGAAGTCCTGATCTTTGCTATAGTCACTCGGGGTGATCAGGGTCGCAATACCAGCTCCCACGCTCGCTAGCAACCCTGCTCGAGTATCCTCGATAGTCACCACTGAGAGTGGATCAACCTGATGCTGTCCAAGGAGCCATCGATAGATAGCTGGATCGGGCTTTTTGACCGGAACCACATCTCCAATACCAAGGAACTGGAAACGGTCCTGCCAGTTATCACCGAGATTCTTTCGAAGCAGCGCATCGAGACCCTCAAAGGTAATGGTCGACGCGATCGAGACTGGAACCTCTCGCGAGGCTAACTCATCGAGCAAGCGTCGCACCCCTATGCGAAGTCCGATACTGCCCTTTTCGACAAGATCGCTGAAGTGTCTAGCCTTCACATCATGAATCCGCTCGACATCTAACTCATCGAGCGACTTAAGTTCCGGATGCTCCGCCCAGTAATGGCGAATCCTCTCCTTGCCGCCCATGACAGCCAGAAGCTCTCCGTAAAGGTCAACATCCCAGGAGACCGGGTATCCGAGCTCCTTAAAGGCTGCATTATAGGCTACGCGATGGCCTTCACGCTCCGTCTCCGCCATCGTTCCATCGACATCAAAGAAAACCGCTCGAAGCACCATCGCTCACCATTCCTTACTTATTCATTCGCGCGAGGGCTAGCGCGACCTCCGCGAGTACTGTGCTGGACGGCGCGGTCGTCGCGACCCTCCTCCGCCTCCACGACTTCCACCATCGCTACCAGGCTCCCCTGTCTGCAACTGATGTTCGATCGAACGAGCCTTGGAGCGATCTCGATCAGAGACCAACGAGATCACCACGCCGGTATTGCCAGCGCGACCGGTACGGCCCGAGCGATGCAGATAATCGGTAAAGTTGTTTGGAAGATCGTAGTGCAACACGAGCGCAACCTCGTCCACATGGATACCACGAGCCGCAACATCAGTTGCAATCAGAACCTGCGTACGCTTAGTCAAAAACTTCCGCAACGCCGCATCGCGCTGACGCTGTGTCAGGCCACCATGAACAGCCGACGCATCCATGCCAAGATCTGCGAGTTCATCGTCAAGACGATCTACCTGATCGCGTGTATTGCA
Organism: Ferrimicrobium sp.; assembly: GCA_027409005.1. Classification (GTDB taxonomy): domain Bacteria; phylum Actinomycetota; class Acidimicrobiia; order Acidimicrobiales; family Acidimicrobiaceae; genus Ferrimicrobium. The sequence goes on from DAHZQE010000527.1 coordinate 7,320, forward strand.
AAAGACGATCGTAGGACCATGGCCAAGTGCGTAGTCGGAGACCAGACCTGCCTTCTCGTATCGACCAGCAGGCACAAAGCGATGCTCAAGTTTGGGTTCATCAGCCTCGATTGTGATAAAGGTCGGATCTGTCAGGTACCGCTGAACCAAAGAGCGGACCGGACCATCGAGGGTAGCTGAGAAAAACGCAGTCTGGCGGCGCGAGGTCAAGGACCCAAGAATCTCCGCCACTACTGGACCAAAGCCCATGTCAGCCATACGGTCAACCTCGTCAAGAACCACGTGGGTCACAGCATCGAGCGAAACCGCACGCCTATCAACGAGGTCCATCAGTCTTCCTGGAGTTGCAACAAGCACATCAACCCCACGCTTGAGCTGCTGAATCTGTTTGCCGTATGGGGTTCCACCATACACCGCCATCACCCAGAAGTCACGAGGGGCCAAGCTAACGAGAGCCTTTTGAACCTGCTGAGCAAGTTCACGTGTCGGGACCAAAATGAGACCCAGTGGACCAGCCGAACGCCCACGCGCACCGCCAAGCAACGTCACCAAGGGGACCCCGAAAGCGAACGTCTTTCCAGAGCCCGTAGGGGCCTGGGCGATCAGATCATGACCAGCGAGTGACGCAGGAATAGCCTGCGCCTGGACCGCCGTAGGCTCGGTGATCCCGATGGCAGCCAATCGCTCTTGAATTTGGGCGTCAACGCCCAAGGTATCGAATATATTCGACAATGAAGTCTCCTCTACAAACACGCGGAACTCCCACGTGCGTAGAAACTCCACATTTTTCATGCCCGTACGGGCAGGTACCTTTCGACAATCGAACAGGCTCTGGCCATCCTAGTGGGTGGTCCGGTTTATTCCGTTCACTAATAAGCGAACTCCCAAAAACGAAGCTAGCCCACCAACCAGCGGAACAAGTTCAGCTGAATCGGATCGAAATCGATCAATCGCTCAGGGTGCCACTGCACAGCGAGAAGACCGGAGCGCTCCACAGCCTCCACCACCCCATCCTCAGAGGTGGCGGTGACCACGAGGCCCACTCCGACCTTATCTACCGCCTGATGATGGAGGGAGTTGGCTTGCGTAATCCCCGGCAGCAACCGCGCGAGCTCTGAATCCGGGGAGACGGTGATGGAGTGTGAGTACTCATACTCTTGATCGGTAAGCGAGTGATTACTCTTTCCAACAGTCTCAAGATCCTGTATCAAAGTCCCGCCAAAGAAAACGTTAACCACCTGTATTCCTCTACAGATGGCGAGAACCTTACGCTCCTGCCGAAATGCCTCTTCAAGCAACGCCCGCTCGACCCTATCACGATTGGCCTCAATCCCATAGACCTTCTCAGAGCTTACGGTCTCACCGTACATGGCTGGGTCCACATCGCCACCTCCGGTCAACATCAGCGCATCGACAGAGGAGATGAGATCCTTCACGATAGTCTTCATCTCTAAATCGGGAAGGTCGCCCACCTGACCCGGGAGCATGATACCATAGGAACCCAAGCGAGATAAGGCATCGAGATAGCCTTCATGGACACCAGCGCGTCGCTTCGGCAGCTGTCCCGAACTCACCAACACACGCGCCACCGGAGAACCTCCTCGTTCTATCGGGAATATATCCCTTTATACCTGCCCCAAGCTTATCGGCCCAAGAATCAGCCTCCCATCACCGCGTCAACCTTGGTCGACTATCGACGATGATGCGCCATTGTTCGCCGTCCTCTTAATAGCAATCGCGTCCCCGGTGTGTGAATCGATGGGCTTGTTCGGCAGCAAAACTGAATCGAGAGACTAATCTCTTAGGAACTATGGAGCACCTCATCTCGACATGGGGCTACCTGGCAATCTTTCTTCTTTCTATTGCTCAGTCAGCCTGCGTTCCCACCTCTTCCGAGCTCACTTTCGGCTTTGCCGGTTTCCTCGCCTACACCGGACACTTCAACATTGTTGAGGTTGTCATAGTTGGAGCTCTCGGCGAACTCATTGGTGCCTATATAGCCTGGGCCTTTGGCATCACGGGAGGACGTGCACTCGTTCTTCGTTACGGCAAGTACATCCGTGTCGATCAACAGCAGCTAGATCGGCTTGAAGGATGGTATCAGCGACATCCCCGCTGGGGCGTATTTGCCAGCCGTCTGCTACCGGTCGTGCGTAACTTCGTCGCGCTCGCAGCCGGTCTGGCTGAGGTTCCACCTCTAGCTTTTGGCATCCTAACGTTCCTTGGTTCGTTGGTATGGGATGGCGGACTCACCTTGCTTGGATACTCCGTCGGATCTGCCTGGCAACACATGGTACATACCGTCTCTGATGCTGGATATGGCGCCGTCATTCTGGTGGTGATTGTTGCAGCGCTCCTATACTTGCTTCACCGCAAGGCCACGGGTCCGCGCGATGGCCGCGGTTCGCAGTCGGAGCGTTTACTCGACGCGCGTACCCAACAGCGTCGCGAGCCGCTGAACTCGGTGGCATCATCTGACCCAGAGGACGAGCTGATAATGACGCCTACCGTGACAACACTGTCAGTTCACGACGACCCTAGCGGCTATCTCACCGCGCTGTCTAAGCTGGCTCAGGCCAAAGCAGTCATCCGAGATCCTGACGAAACGACTCCCTAAGTAGTTCATCCCGAGCGGCTAGCAGCTAACCAACCTAATCCATCGGGTGAACACTTCGCTAGCAAAGCTTCCAAGTACAACTATCGGCCGATCATCTAGCTGGCACAGCACAATCGTATCGACCGCATCGCGCATCTACGAGGCAAGTCTGGATTTATCGTCGTGACACAGCGAGCAATCAGCGCCAGTTATTTACGCGACAAGCATCAATGAAGGTTGCCCAAAGGACGAAACGGTCGATCTGTCCGTCTACATGCCGCGAACGCGGTAAGGTATCGTCGATAATCCTGAATAACCAGCATGTACCGCTCCATAAGATCAAGGCCGTTGGCTCAAGGCAATTGTTACGCGAAGTGAAAGTCTCCAAAGCAAGGACGCTTACTTATGCTTCACCCATAGTGACTGCGATGATTTCGTATGCAGAGCCGAAGCTAAGAATCTAAAGTGAGCATCTCGCATCCGACTAAGAGCACGAAGGAGAGGGGTTGAAGGCTCGCCATCAACGAGAAGCCGCCAGACGACGGGGCCTGCTCCTCATCGGCGTCATCGCTGTCGCGGTGATCTTGGTTGGCGCTTCGATCGCCATAAACAGCACGCCGTCATCGGCCAAACACCCCACTAAGACCTCCAGGTCCAAAAACAGAGGAGGAGGCAGATCGCTGCCAACAACCTTCCATGGACCTAACGGGGTAGAGGCACGTTGGGTTATCAACCAGAACAAGCTACCAGGGACCACGGCATGGAAGATCACGGGAGCCCAGACCCCGAATGCGATCATGGGATATACCAACCGCCCCCAGGCACGCCGAGGACAGACGGTGAACGTCTACGTATCTACGGTTGCGCCAACCTTTCGGATCGAAGCCTTTCGTATGGGCTACTACCAAGGACTCGGGGCTCGTCTGATGTGGACCTCCAAAACTCTCACCGGGGTCGTCCAACCAAGCTGTCCAGCCTCAGCCCCGCTATATATGGTGCAGTGCAACTGGCAACGTTCCACCTCATTTACGATAAGCAAAGCTTTTGTACAGGGCGACTACCTACTCAAGCTGGTCGGTTCCGGAGGACAACAGAGCTACATCCCGTTAACTGTATGGGATCCGAACTCAACCGCTACTTATGTAGTCATGAACGCGGTCTTCACCTGGCAGGCCTTCAACCCATTCGGGGGCTACGACCTCTACCAGGGCGCGACACCAGAGCCAGGCTACCCACCTCCCAATCGGTCGCGCGTACTCTCATTTGACCGCCCCTACGGCTATGGCAACGGCGCCGCTAACTTTCTCACCAACGAATATCCGCTGATCCGGTACATGGAAAAACATGGACTGAACCTGACCTATTGGACCAACATCACCCTCGCCATCCATGGGAACCTCCTGACTCACCACAAGGCGTTGCTCTCTCTTGGACACGACGAAGAATGGTCTACCCGTATGCGGTCCAACGCCGTAGCCGCTTCCGATCATGGAGTCAACCTTGTCTTCTTCGGTGCTAGTCCGATCCTGCGCAAGGTACGCCTCCAGGCATCCCCACTCGGCCCGAACCTCGAGGTAGTCAACTATCGCGATCCACAAGCAGACCCGCTCTATGGGGTCAATAACGCCAGGGTAACTCAGAACTGGTGGGGACAGCCCCCCGCAAATCTTCCTGCCTCCTCCTTGATTGGAGACACCTATATCGGCTACAACAACAACCTGAGCTTCCCTATGGTGGTGACTGATCCTCACTCTTGGCTATATGCAAGGACTGGACTCACTAGCGGTTCGACCATACCCGGACTCTTGAAGTACGATTTTGATGGCTACAATCCACAACGAGCAAATCCACCAGGAGTAGAGATTCTAAGTCACTCTCCGGTCGTCATCGGGTTTGACAATCAGAAGATGTATGCCGACACCACCTATGTCACCAATAGTTCTAGCAAGGCTGGAATTTTTGAGAGTGGTACCAACAACTGGATCGCAGCCATGCTTAACTGTGCGCCCGGAACTACTTCATGCCCGAGCCATCTTGTCCGCCTGATGACCGGTAACATCCTGAAGCTGTTTGGGAATGGGCCGACAGGGCTCACACAACCCTCAATCGCAAACTGGTCTAAGTTCTACGGCTAACCTATCGCCATGAACAGTGGGCCCAACCAAGACTTTCCCGGAAAGCTCGACTCCTAAGCGCCTGGCGTCACCGCCCAGCCACATAAAGATTTGTCGACAGATGCCCGTGGGCGACTCGCAACCTCTTTTGAATTGCGCGCACCGAAACGGTCGGTTGAGAGATGCGACGATCATGATATAGCGACGGTTACTCCTAGCGGACAGATAAACTTTGCGCGATTTCCTCCCATTGAACCGGTGTCACGCGCAAGACGAGCGAAGAGCGATAGCGGTAATCGACTTGCGAATCGCTCCATTTTGCCTCGTCCCAGCCCATCACCTCTCAGTCCAATTAACGTAACTCAGTTTCCATAACCCTTAGCAAGTTGCAAAGATGCCTTCGAAAGAGTACAATTAATATTATCACTCCAGAAACTCGGTGAGTACTCTCTACCGAGGAGGATCGCTGTGAGCAAAAAGGCAACATTTGACTCCAGCACCTCCCCCTTCGTAGCGCTACCAACCAGAAAACTGTTGTTTCGCCGTTTGGCAGATCCTCTGTGGCTAGACCGCCGATTCTGGTTAGCCTTGCTCCTGGTGGCAGGGATCTCCTCCATCCATATCGGACTCTCGCTTTCGTTCGGTGAGCGAATGACGACATTCCCCAATTTTGTCTGGATTCTCCCGATCTTAGCTCCCATCGCCTACGCTGGTTTAGTCTTTGGACTGATAGGGTCCCTCAGCATCACATTTGCCGCCATCATTGCAATCGTCCCTGGCGAGCTGCTGATCTCTCACACAGCCTCCGAACTCTGGGGTGCGGGAAGCATCTGCGCGATAGCTATCGTCATCGCGATTATGGTAAGCTGCGACCTCGGTCGATCACGTTCAACAACCGATCCAGCCACAACCGTCGAAGTTCTGCCAGAAGAGGAGCAACGTTTTCGAATCGCATTTGAGGACACCATGGTGGCCATGGCGGTCGTCGGCCTCGATGGCCATCTCCTTCGCGTAAACCGGTCGTTGTCTACCATGCTTGGCTACTCGCCCAATGAGTTGATTGGCACTAACTTTCTTGACTATACGCATCCAGATGATCGCCAGCTAACGCTGGCGATGAACAATGAATTGGCCATAGGTAAGGCCGACCAGCTCAGCTATGTCAAGCGTCTGATCGACAGGAGCGGACGGACAATTACTGCAGAGGTATCACGTTCTCTAGCCAAAGATAACCGGGGTGTTACGATCTACATCGTCGCATCACTGCGCGATCTCACCGCGGAACGAACCGCCGAGACCAGGATCGTCGAGAGCGAACAACGTTTTCGACTCGCCTTTGAAGACAACATGGCGGGCATGGTTCTTCACGATCGGCAGGGGAATTTTGTCGATGCCAACGAAGCTTTCTGTACGATGGTTGGTTATAGCGTTAAGGAGCTATCCGAGCATACAACCGCCCCATTTCTTCACCCAGACGATAACGAACTCGCCACCCCACAGCATCGAAGGCTGCTTTCGGGCCAAGCCTCCTCGTCTCGGATAGTCACCCGGTATCTTCACAAAAATGGTGACGTAATCCATGTCGAGGTAGCTCGATCGGTAGCTCGTGATGAGCACGGGGAGCCGATCTTCTTTGTGAGTTCAGTGCGGGATATTACAGGAGAAAGGTCCCTGACCGAACAGCTATCTCATCAAGCGACGCATGACTCGCTTACCGGTCTTCCAAATCGACAATTTCTAAAGGATCGCGTAACGCAAGCCCACGACAAGCTGGAGCTCTCGGGTGGGTACAACGCCCTCTTGTTGTTAGATATAGACGACTTCAAAGGAGTGAATGATACCTTTGGTCACTACACCGGCGACCAACTCCTGGTCGGCTTAGCACGCCGTCTCGAGGCAGTGACGCGGGCCTCGGATACCTTGTCTCGATTCGCCGGTGACGAATTCGTCTATCTGGCCGAAGGGCTCGCTAGTAGCGCTGACGCCGAGGCCCTGGCCAGACGACTACTTTCGGTTTTGGACACGCCTTTCGTGCTCGATCAATCCACGATCCAGCGAAGTGCCACCGTAGGAACGGTGGTTTGGGATATCAGAAGCGACAAGGGATATGACGAGCTCATTCAAGCCGCAGATACCGCTATGTACGAGGCCAAACGCCAAGGAAAAGCACGCAATGTTCTCTATACGCCCGACATGAGTGAGCGGGCATCCAATAGCTTTAAACTTGCCCAAGAACTTGGACTCGCTGTCACCAACAACGAATTAGCGATGCATTACCAACCGCTGGTGGAGCTATCCTCGGGCAGGATCGTTGGCTTTGAGTCGCTGATGCGTTGGCACCATCCGACTCTGGGCACTGTGTCTCCAGAGATATTTATTCCCCTTGCCGAGCAGAACAACCTGATCTTGAAGCTCGACTCGTTTGCGATGAACCGAGCCTCGACAGTCGCCGCCAGCTGGGAAGCTGGCACACCCGATCGAGCTCCACCGTACGTGACAATAAACCTCTCGGCTCGCCACTTCCACGACCCAACCCTACTGCCGTTACTCGAGCAGACACTCGCGACGACGAACCTCGCTCCGGAGCGCCTGGTTCTCGAGATCACCGAAAGCGTGGCACTTCAAGATATCGACTCCGCCATACGTGTCATTAATCACATCAAGCACCTCGGCATGACACTCGCTCTCGACGACTTCGGTACCGGGTACTCATCACTCTCCTACCTCGCCAAACTGGAGCCAAACGTGATCAAAATAGATAGGAGTTTCGTAAGTCCAGCGTCAAAAAGTAACTACGCACAACGGTCAGTGGAGGCGATAGTCTCTCTGTGTCGTGTCCTTGGCATCACCGTGCTCGCCGAAGGGATAGAGACATCCGTGCAACTCAAAGAGCTCCTACACCTCGGTTGTGACCTTGGTCAAGGGTTTCTGTTCTCACACGCAATACCGGCAGATCAAATACAACCAGCAGAGGCGTTGGTGTTGAAAAACTGGCAAGAGGCAGCAGAACCCTCGTTGCGATGACTAGCCACCGCACGCCATGATAGCAACAGATGAACACACTTGATTGAACTCGGATTCAGATCTAAATTGGTGGGGTCTCGACAGGTGTGTGGAGTAGAGCTCAGGCGACACGACAAACATTGCATACTCTGGTCATTAACCCAAAAGAGCGACTGGTTTCGTCATGGAGATCACCATCATCCAGATGGCTAAACGGGGAAGTGGATACACCTGCATCGTTGAGCGGACCCATGAGCTGGCGAACTAAGCCTGATCACGAATCCAAAAGATGCTTAAAAGGTACCCGGATATAACGATCGCTCTATACACTCCTACGGGTGGATAGGACGCAATACGTGACACCCGCGTTCGCCGAAGCAGAGGCGTCACCAGCCGTCAACGGCTCACTCAATCGCGCTAGTTAACGCGTGTGCCAGAAAGGAATCTCAATGGCCAATACTTATATTCATGGTCACGATTCAAGCGTACTCGCTTCACATCGCTGGCGAGGAGTCGACAACTCTGCTAATTATCTAATCTCTGTACTCCACGATGGGGATCGCTTGTTAGATGTTGGTTGCGGCCCGGGAACCATCACTCGCGACTTTGTAAGGTTTGTCCCTGGCGGGTACGTGGTCGCCCTCGATCGCACACCGACCATCATCGAAGAGGCCGTTGGCGGAGATACTCATGTCTTCGGCGTCGAAGGAGATGTCTACAATCTACCGTTTCAAGACCGTAGCTTCGATATCGTCCATGCCCATCAGGTTCTCCAACACCTTGGCGACCCACAACGTGCGATACGCGAGATGGCTCGAGTAGCTAAGCGTTTTGTCGCCTTCGCCGATGCTGACTATGACAGAATGCTTTGGTGGCCGAGTTCACCATCGCTTGAGCGTTGGATGCAGCTCTATCAAGCAATCGCAGCACACAACCATGTCAACCCAAACATCGGCCGTGAGCTCTCCTCCTTAGCGCTCTACTGCGGTCTGTCCAACCATCAGGTTCACACTACCACCTGGACCTATGCTACCACCGAGCTGGTCCATTGGTGGGCCGACTCGTGGGCAGGAAGGGTCCTTCACTCAACCTATGCGAGCGAGGCACTCCGCCTGGGACTCAGTAGCCAAGAGGAGCTCACGACCTTGGCGCAAGGATGGCAAGAGTGGGCGACCAAACCCGGCGCAATATTTGTGATCACATCTATAGCAATCCTCGCCTCTCTATAGGCGGCACTGGTTCGCAACTCGCACGACCACAACTCATCTCGATGCACGATATATGGCTAGGCCCGGGTAACGGCATCATCGAGCAGACATGGTGATGAAGTCTCGGGCCCACCAGGGCTCAAAGAAGGTCCACGGACCCTGAACCGAAGTTTGCAGAAGCTTTGTGCCATTTGCAGGTGATGCGAGTCCGCCCGGTGTTGTTGGACTGTAGCTAGCAAAGATTGGCCAGTCGGGATTAATGTCAAGTTCCATGGCTCGCACCGCCCCCGCCCTCACTAGGAGATCAGCCAGCTGTAACGGATCAAGCGATGGACCTTGTACATATACAAGAGCACCATTGCTGGTGATCCCAACTCCAGAACGCCATTGATTCTCGATTCCAGGCACCGTGGACGCACACGAAGTAAGGCCGCATGTCACCCCCCAAAGTTGCCAGTTGGAACTAGCCGCCGTCGGGGTAGGAGTACCATTGGCCACCAGTGGAACTAAATTTTGGCGAACACCGACTACGTTGGGCGCCATGCCTACATCAGTTCCCCAGGCGCCAATATTCACATCTCCATTGGAGTAGATCACCAGGGACGCAGCGCCGGACACCAATGGAACTATCACCTTGCCCTGGGTATAGTAGCCGCCGTGTGCTGAGCTCATAAAGAAACCACCGTTGAAGGCCGCAACGAGGGTGGCCGCCTGGGCTGGTTGGATAGGTGCGGTGTACTGATATGGTCCTCCGCCAGGACTACCTGACCCTGAATAGAGACGAGCTGAAAGCAGATTCTGATCCATCCATGCAATGCCAGCTGGTTGTGAACCACCAGGTGGGACCAGAGTGGTCTCGTAGACGGCAGCCGTTCCGTTCACCAGCCGTCCTGCTGGAGTCCATGTTGCTGGAGTTGAACCCGAAAATGGGGTTAGAGCGGCAGGGGTAGGTAATGGAGTCGGACCGGTCTGGGCATGCACCGGCGGCTTCGAAGGAGTTGTTGTGGTGGTCTGCGTACTCTTGCTGGCGGCGTCCGTGCTCTTGTTGGTGACCTTCGCACTCTTTCCTGTGGTCGGATGCACGGTAGAGACGATCGGTCTCTTCGCGTCGACCGCTGCGTGTCGGTGAGTCGGCACCCGAGCGACGCTAGTGGTCTTTTTCTGCCCCGTCTGCAG
>DAHZQE010000528.1:0-6547 GCA_027409005.1 Ferrimicrobium sp.
ATTAGTGGTGCTACTCATCCTGCAAAGGACCGAAACGACCAAATGATGATGCTGATGGTATATGGCAGCGCACACAAAGATGCCGGGGAGGACGTACCCGTGCTATTCGAAGACATCTTCTACGCTTTGCCGCGCGCGACCCTGCAGGAGCGAGAGCGTGCCTGGAATGTCCCGGGAGATCCGATCATGCAATGGGCTATCTCGAAGTAATGACAACGGCGCTATTCAGTCGTAAACATGCTGTGGGTGGGTGTTCCAGAATCCCAGGACTTCGCAGGGAGAGAGGCGTCGATTGTGTCGCAGCAAGTGTGTAACACCGGGCGCTGATGGCTCGGGTCCACGTCCACGTCGCAGGTTCCCTCACAAGCTTTCCTCGGTGACTGCAGCTTCCGGTTGCTGCTGGCTGCCTTCTCCACGCCGCGGATCTCCTGCTCTTCGTCCGGATACCCAACCACCGCGTCCAAAAGGTTGCAAGAGAACAAGAGCGAAGTGGAAAGGTGAAACGCGTGACGTGAATGAGGAGACGACGGAGCGGTAAGGCTGGAGATGTCACGCAAGGCGCAGGCTATCTCGAACACGACCCTGTGACAAAGAATAGCTCGCAAGCTCTCCTTCTCCCGGCTGCCGCTGGCCTGAGGGCGAGAGGAGTCTCCTGCTTCGCACTAGGCGACTAGACTGGATCGAGCGTTTTCCACCCGCGTAATTTCATTCGGAGGATCGCGTTTACGGGCAGACCACCGCTTCTCCACGCGAGGAGAATGGCCGTAGATGTCTCCGCCCTCGTATTGCCTGATCGTGTAATCACATTATGACACTCATGACGGAGGCGACGACTCCGCCAAATGCCACGTCGGCATCCGCGATGCAACTTTAGCAGCAGCTCACCCCTCGAGACGTGCGCCGGGTTCATTTGGAGCGCTTCCTTGTGCAGGGCAGGTGCGCGACGCCCGTTTCACTTTTCGCTAAGCTCCGCCAATACGAAGGCTCAGCCGCGGAGCTTCCTCACGAGCGCCGACGAATACCAGCGCCAAGAGCTGCTGCGGTGCATCCCGCGGATGGCGCCATGTGCTGACGATCAATATCTATTGTAGGAATGAACGCCAGACAAAAGACACAGTTGACAACACGCCGAGAAGAGGAGACAGCACGAACATCTTCGAGCAACATCGTCAAACTCCCATGCATCAAGTATCTAGCAGAGAAGCTCAAAGCTATCAACAAGACTTTCTCTTGGCGCGTCCCCAATAGGTCGCTTTCCAGACTTTTCGATGTTTTGTCGCTGGAGCGAAAACAGATCCCACGTATCTCTATGTCCAGCGCCAGCGCCAGCCTATCCGCGCAATGAGGTAAGAGCCAACATTTGGCCTTGCCTATCCAATCTCCTTTTTCCCATTTCGTTATAATCATGAGCGTTCTTGAGCAGTGTCGTGGACGGCTGGCGCCGCCTCAAACCACCACATTCATGTATGCATGCGCTTAGGCGAACGACCACTTCATGTTCGAGACACGGCCATTGCCGTTCTCAGTGACGAGGTTGAAGAAGTCCTCGCTTAGATCCAAGTCGCTCTCCGCGCAGCCAACGCAGCGGTCAACGATGGTGGCTGGGTAGGTCGAACCATCTTTGCCGATGAGGTTGACGGTGGTGCCGCACAGCGGGTTGTTGTTGGGGTTGCCGTTGGGAGTGTACATGTCGTAGATGACATGCGAGATGGCAACGATGTGCTGAGAAGGTGTGCTCGTGACACCGCAAGCGCCCATGCCGACCTGGTACCACGTGAAGTCGCCAGTGTAGCTGGTGCCCGGGGCAGCAGCGCCAGTTACGCCGGAGCCGCTGCCGCTGCTGGACGAGGCGGCAGAGGTGGAAGCCGCCGCAGCCGCGGAAGTGGTAGATGTCGGAGCTGGCGCAACGTAAACCGAAGTGCTGGTAGTTGGCGCAACGTACACGGAAGTGGAGCTAGGCGCAACATACACGGAAGTGCTGGCAGGAGCGAAAGGCGCCTCGTAGCTGGAAGCAGCAGGCGCGACTGGGCTGGCCGGCGCAGTGTAAGTCGACTGCACGGTCAGTGTAGACGTCGGGCGGCGGTGGCCGTAGTGGCCGGAGCCAGCGGAGTCGGTAGGGATGATCTCGCCGGGCGTAACCCAGACAGTCTTAGTGACTGGGATAGTGACGATGGCCTCGTCGGTCTTGGTGACCCAGACGAGGTCGCGCTTGACCAGTGGCACGGCCGCGGCAACTGAGAGGAGCGCGCCGGCGGCGAGGAGGTTCTTGGAGTACATGCTGTCGGTGTATTGACGGAACTCGCTGCTCAAAGCGGGATTGTTAAATTCGCAAGGACTGAGCTTGGTGGATGATCGTTCACGGGGTCTTTGTCTTAAAACGACAGAGTAAGAAGCGGTCGGCTGGCGACTCTGCTTGTTTTGGTTCTGAAAGAGTGTGTTTGTGGATCTTGCAAAGACCACAAGTGAGCGACAATGAGCTTGTCAGAAGGAACGTGGTGGTGAACGATAGACCTCAAGTCTCGAAAATGCGTTAGAGGAGAGTGCAGTATGGTCGGTGGGCAGGCGGGTCCTCTTTGTACCCCCTGCCAACTTCTGCGAGGAGCTGGAGTAGTGGTTCGTTGGGCACGGCCCCCGGTGCGTGGGCGGGACGTCGGGAAAGCGCAGCCACGCACCGGAAGCCGTCTCCCAGCCACTTGCCCCTAGTCGTGTCGCAGACCGAAGGAATGGCGCGAATCAGAACACGCGTTACGACATCCACACCGCCGAGACCTCCGCAGGACTAGAAATCCGCGGTGCACCCGAGGATTTCCATCGCGAGACTCTGCCTTGCTGACGACTGACTTGCATACATTGCGTGCTTGGTGAGTTGGTCTCGAAACTCGCCGGCAACTGCCAGGCGATCGAGCTCTGCTTCAAGCGACGTAGCCCTATTGACCGCAAGCCGAAAGACCGCCAAAGTGTCAGCGGCCTCGATTTCTGCAAAGACGTCCGCAGAGCCTCAGTCCCATCTGCACGAAGGCGGCAAGGCGCGATTATCAGAAAACGGTTGGTGAACGGTGATTGGCTGGTTGCAGTCAGGAACAGGCTTAAGCGCAGGTACAAATCCTCCACGCTTCGGCGCTGCAGAGAAGCGCTGCTTGCGAGCGAGATCACAGATGGTGCCCAGCGTTGAGAGGTGGAGAAAAGCAGCGGCCGGATCAAGCAGAGTCGCCGCCGAGAGAAGGCCTTCCGGCGAATCTCCATCCTTCGGCCTCCTGCATTGCCTTCCGGCGCTGAGTGGTAAGCCGAGCTAGGAGGGCAGGCGTGAGAAAACCCGGGTTGAGAAGCTACCAAAGTCCCAGCACGCGCGTCAACGTCGGGCTGTCACAGTTGCGTCTGTTGGTCGACTAAGGGAGCTCTTGTGGGCTTCTCTGCATTCGTTCCTGAGGCGGAGAATTGACGAACGAAATCTCAGCAGTACTTTACACGCATGGGAAATTTGCGGTGGAGACGGGCGGACGCAGGCCTGGTCTGAGATTTGCCTCAGGCACGAAAGTCTTCCACGCACGATATGCGTCGTTGGAACCACCAGAGTGGGGTACGGTTGCTTTCTGCACAAGCACGTTCTCGCTCTTGCCTCTTCCAACCTCGCATTCAAGCCGTCTCCGCGCCGCGAACCCTGAGCTCCTGTTCCTCTTTCTCCGCCAGCTTACGCATGTCAAGCAAAGTATGTACCTTCGCCATAATCGCGTCAAAGGCCTCGATCACGGCTGGTGTGGGCAGCGGGATTAGGTCCGGTACACCTGCATGCGAAAGGATTGTGGCGATCTTTTCCGTCTGTATCGTTGATTTTGCGACACGTGGCTTCGACAAGCGATCCGAGGCGAATGTCACGCCGCTGGGCAGCTTGTCTTGAGCGAGCACCACAGCGAAGCGTGCCAGGTCTGCCTTTGACATGTCAGTCGGTAGCGTGCTCTGAGGTGTGGTAGCTGTTGGGAGCGAGTCCCGCGTCGGACGCCGGCCAATACTGCCCGCTTCTGAGATGCCAGCGAGAGACTCGCCCGGTCTTGCTGGAGTTGGTGTTGCGCCGGGAAGGCCGTCGAATGCTGGGTTGCCTGCAACAGTCAGTGCTAAGTCGTCTGCGTGTACTAGGTCATGGCTTGCCTGTTGGACGCAGCCGCTGATTCTTTTTGAGCCGATCTGCAGCTAATAGCTGCTGCCATAGCTGCGTGAGGGATTGTGAGGTGTTGTATTGGTACCCGCTGGTGTTTGCCACAGGATGATCGAGTCTCCTTCGCAGATCCTCCCGCTCACTATCAAGCTGGGCTAGGTGAAGCATGATGCGCTGCAGCTCGCCTAGCAGAACAGTCTCCTCGTCTACTTCCTGCTGCTTGCGCTGGAGATGGCCTTCGGCGAGCTTCTTCCGCGACGCCTCCTTGGATGGATCGAATTTTTGTAGTGTGTCGTAGAGAGCGTATTGAGGGCCGGTCATGGAGTGGATTGGTGTGGTGAGCGAAAGCATGATTGCTGATACCGAGTAGAAGCGTGCCTTTAGCTCCTCCATCGTCCGCTCGCGGCCTCCATCATACCGGTCTGCGATGACTGGCCACTTGCCGTTGGCATCCCGATAAACCTCGATGAGATGGTCAGTCTCGTCCTTGGTCCAGTCTTCGTTGGTGAGGTGACTGCTGTAGACTTCGTCGTTATAGACAGGCACTTTGACTTGAACATGGTACTTTCCGAATCGGGTATACGGCGGTGGCTGGTCGTTATTGTTCGCTCGTTGCCATCTCCGGAATTGGAGATGGTCTTTACGAGAGACTACCGGCGATGAATCATTGCTCCAGTGAGTCGGCTTGCCTCGGGACCTTATTTGCGATTTCTTGAAGCGCTTCGGCTGTGGAGCTTGGATTGTCGCGTCTGATGAGGGCTGTGTCTGGAGGGCTGGCCGCGGTGGCGCCTCCGCAGGGGTGAGGAAGTCTTGACCGAGGGCCGCTCGAATGTCTGAGCCGGTCGCCATATGTGTGTTTGTTCGATGGCGAGGTCCGAATAGTGATGGTTTGTATGTGGTAATCGAACCCGTTTGCTGTATTCGAGGTTCTTCAGTCGGTCGCGCGGTCAAATCCCGGAACGCCCAAGCGCGCCTCAGGCGTGAATGCCATGCTTTCCACAGGCTTCAGCTCCAGAACTTGTACTTACTCCCTTCATCCTTGGGCAGGCGTGGCACATCACGAAGCCGGCGCATCTGCATCAAGGTCTGCCAAGGTCTGCCCATCCTGCCTGCTATCAAGGCACGACCGCGGCCTCGAATAGTTGTGCCTCTTGGCAGGTGTGGGTGCTTGGCGAGATCGACAACGCTGTCGCCCACGCAACGACACCCTCTCCCTCTGCATCGACAAACTCCAAATCTCTTGTCGTCAACATCGCGCCGTTAGGCAGGTACCCTCTGCTATGCTGGTCATGAGGATTTCCGCACCAGCACCATGCGTCTTAGCTGCCCTGTGTTGTATGGCGACGTTGCCGAAGGCGAGGCAAACGGCAGTTGTCAGAGCTATAACGGCAGATACGCATCGCCATTTGGAGCAAGGTAAGACTTGAGCATTACACTAGAATGCAGTCCAATTTGGTTGCTTTCTCAGCAGCACTATGTGGCATCGCTCAAGCTGCACAGCCTGTCGTCCACCTCAGATACACAAATCACCGCGGAGCGCCACTTGCGAACGGCGTCACACAATGGGAACTGTGCCGTAGGGCCAGCAGGCAAGTTGTGCATACTTGGCTAGGATTGGCGTAAACTTGAACCAGTGAGAAGGTGTCGGGGAGTACCATACGACCACGAGCCAATATCTGGCGCTTCCTGATATGTTGAGCATCTGTTTTGGCTCAGAGCCGCGACATCTTGCCGTCCAAAAAGCTTACATACTGTTTAACGGCTGTTTGTTTGGGTATACTGCGTCATAACCTGCATTGACTTCATCACACTACCGCGGCATTGCAAGGCGAAATGCAGGTATTGCTGAGACAAGGCACATCGGAGAAGACGAATCACCTGAGAAGGCGCAGTAGCAACAAGCACGGCATGTACCAGAACAATCAATAAGGCAGTAAGACCGGTTGGGTCGTGCGGCTGCCAACGATATTCTCCCTGACGAAGACGTAACGGACGAGACCGGACTACACTCTGCCCACTCCAAGCCTCAAAATCTTTTCCACCTCGAATGCGACATTGAGGCCTTCAGGCACGTCGACCCACTACCAACCGCAGTATCGTCATCTTCATGGGCGGTCGAATTGAAGGACCAGTGTTGAGAGGCGAGATTCTGGGCGGTGGTGGGGATATGTCGCCTTCTTGAACTTCTATGAGAGGGTGCATTCATACTGACGGCCTCGTCAGCTGGATTGGGCAACACCAGGCACAAATTCGTAGCCCACGATGGCGCACCGATGAATGTCTCGACAATTGGCACCAGGGTGGGTTGAAAGGAGATCCTGACGCAGCTCGGAAACGACACCAACATCACTCCCAGCCAGATCTTAAATGGGGTTGCACCTGACCATGGAGACAGGT
>DAHZQE010000001.1:0-3567 GCA_027409005.1 Ferrimicrobium sp.
GAGTCGCCTTCGGTGTGCTCGTCTATGGTTTGATCGATTGACCATGTGCACTCATCTGCGCGCCTTCCTCGTTGCACAAGACCCGAATACTCTTGCCTCCGAACGGAGCCTCGATACACTGATCAACATGCTCATCAGCTACGTAGCCCAAAGATCTGCTATCGCCCGTACACTCGAGCTCGTTGTACACTCTGATCTCGCAGTTGTGACCGCTTGAGCTACTGCTCACGACTTCATATCGGTATCTGTCGATAGATCAGCACCGGCGATCTCATACCATCTACAGAAGGTCGTGATGCCGCATTAAGCTTACGAGAAGAATGTAGGCAGCTGCCGTCCTGAGAAACAATTCCAACCCTTCAGGTCATATTGATACTTCATCGGGACGGCTTTTGTGGCCTTGGGTTGGCAGTGCGACTGGTTGTATCCGGTGAAGTTGATGTTGAAGATTCGTGGCGAGGTGCCGAAATCGTCATGGGCCGGATGCTTTGGTAAGGCGCAGGCGATGGGCGCCAAGGCCAGGAAGAGTGCTGTGGTGGCCGTACCGATTTGCATCGTGTTGTGCCGATCGACGCCCTCTGTTTGGATGATTTGTTAGTATATGTCTTGTAAAAGACGGGACAGGTTTTCGAGCGAAGATGATTGGGCTTATATGTAAGAGGCGGCGTGGCTGTCGTAGAACGTCAAAGAGCGCGTTCCGCGCCCTTCGGTGTGGCCTGTCTTCACATCTGGCCTTACTGGTCGTCGAGAAAATTGGTTCGCATGCTAGCATGTCACATCAACCCAGCTGCTCAGCCACGCAACATCTTCGGTGTCCGTCGCTCTCCACAGCCTTTCATCCGCAACATCAGACTTCCCCATACCGTAACTTTTTGATATGACGACGGCCATTCGCATATGGTTCTGCGATCGCGCAGTGGATTGCTGGCACGTACAGACTAAGCAGAGCGAGTGATTCATAGAAGGTTTGATGGGAAAGTGGCCAGCCTCCAGGCTCATGGCTTCCGAGGCGTGGAGGTGTTCAACCAGCATTCAAATTGATATCGCTAAAGGCGCTCCTACATGTACTGCACAGAAAGTCAGCAACGTGACGAACCACGTCAACTATGAATAATTAGACTCACCAAAAGTCTATATATACATCCCAATCACAGCCTTACACGGCACTATAACCTCCTCTACTGCCTCCACTTCCTTTGACCCTCTCAACCACCTCGCCAGTCCACTCCTTCACGATGTACGGAATGTCTCTGATTGTGTCCCCGTGCGGTATCAGATCCCAGCCTCTCGCTCCGTAACGGTTGTAATTCAGCCACGACCCAAAGATGATGTATGCCGCCACCAACAAGAACACCACGATAAAGAACCAGGTGAAGAAGCCCCATCCTGACGTCTTATCGCCGCCACTGGGCGACTTATTTGGGGGCGCCTCGGCGTTTTCGCAAGCATACTTCGTCTTCCATGTCAATCGCAGGACATCTTGCTCATCTGATCCTTTGCCTTCGGTTTTGTAGGACACGAATTGCAAGCTCTTTCCCTTATCCTGGTCGGGTAATGCTGGACCCTCGTCTTCCTCATCGCTCTTCTCTCGCCGCTGCATGGCTCCGTGAACGACCGCCTCGTCCTCCCCAAACCCCTCGTTGCCAGTCAATTCCTTATCGCAAAGGAGCTCAATGACCGCCATTTGCTTCACTCCTCCTCTCACGTCCGGGTACTTTCCACCATGCAGCTTCACTCGCAATCCCTCCATCGTCTCATCGTTGGAACTCTCTTTCAGCCTCTCCACCTCGGGGTCTAGTGCCCGTCCGTGACTCGCTGAGAACTCTCCAGCTATCGCTCGTACACTGCCAATCGTCCGCACGTTTTCCACGGGATTGTAAATCTCCTCTACTGCGCATACCCGGGTTCCTGCCTGGCATTGCTCCTCTTTGGGTACGTCCGAGAGCTTCCTGAGCGGGTCGCAGAGATCGATGGTGAAAGTAGTATTGGTTATGCTCGGCGGTGTTGAGCGAGTCTGATGGACAGTCTTTGGACCTGCGAGCGCCGAGAGAGTGAAGGATTGCTTGTCAATGCGGATGTGGTCGCAGTCCAGTGTCACGGCGGAGATGGCAGAAGGGAGCAGCACGAACGCCAGGCGGCTGAGAGGCGCCATGTTGTGTGAAGGATACCGAAGGAGTGGCGAGAAAATCGTATTGCGAAACAGTAACACAAGCAGGAAAATGTGGGAAAGTGAGATGGACGACTGCCTGCTGCGAAGGAACTCATGGTTCCCAACATGGAACTTCCGCATGCCGCCTAGCTCGGTGCCAGCAATGCCGAACGCCGCAAGTACATGTCTCGAAGCGTACTCTCACGTCAAGAATGCGCAGACTATTCGTACAACATCTCGCAGTACCAATCATCAATTCTCCCACTCAAGACTCTGTAGGTTTCAGTCGCGGGCCTCGTCGCCGGACTCTTGATTCGAAGCACCAGCAATCGCTTGGGCGAAGCTCCTCGGAAAATCACTGCTGCTCACTTGTCAGGCGCTCGAGGGTTTCGCTGGTTACATGCGCTTCCCTCCCCAAGTCGCTGTCGGCCGTCTCTCAGACGGCGAAGCCCTGGGTGCCTGTGGGCTGGGCTTTCGCCGCTTGCTCGCCGGTGTTATGGGCGTTTCAGGGAGCTGGATCTCGTCCACGGCGCTGGCCCCTCATAGAAGGTCCCGCCAAGGTCTGAGTCCTCTTCGTTGAGCCCGCCGTCGTCATCGAGGTCGATGTCGATCACATCGCCGCGTTTTCATCGGTTTCATTGACATGTACATGCTGATGTCCATTGTCCGAGGTCTGTCGAAGAACTGGGCTTTCATGCGGCACAAGTCCGCCCCCGCCACCAAGTAGAGCATCACGCCGTCACTGCCCCTGTTGCTCGGTTGGTGCAATTTCATACATCTCGAGTCACGGTTTTGCTCCCACATCGTCATCGACCTCTCAAAGCGACGCAGTCATTCCGCAGCAATGTCCTGCGCGGGTTCTACAGGCTGAATGCTTTGACATTCGTGCTAACATTGCTGCAGCATGGCACTGAATATTGCCGCGGTCTTTTCCTCGTCCTTCATGTACCCACTCAAACTCTCATTGTAGAATGTATGCAGAATATTCAGGCGACGATCCAGAGCAGCCAACTCTTTCTGTATCTGGGGATATGGGCTTCTCTGCAAGTCGTCCGATAGTTTGACCAGGTCAGGGTCAACCACTTTGGTGTCGCGCATGGCTGCGCACGCCATGTTGCGGGCCCGCTCGTACTCAGGCGCCACGCATCCGAAGAAGACATCATCCAAACAGTCTCCAGGCTTCGGCGTCGGTGTTGCTACCCCATTGCAGCTATCTTCCGGCTTCCGTCATTATGCTTCTTGGGCTTCTTGGCTCTAGCGAACCACCAATATGCCGGGTCTGCAAGGACAATCGGAATGTCATGGCTTCGCCTCCATCATGCTCCTTCCGCTCTCGCCATGTAGGATTGTGGATTCGACTATAAGAACGGCTCTACGCATAAGTCAGTGCCCTACAGTCGGTAGGGCTGCCTCTTCAG
>DAHZQE010000004.1:0-5320 GCA_027409005.1 Ferrimicrobium sp.
GGCAGGAGAGCGCGATCACGGCCAGCGCGTGTGCTTTCGATTCAGCAAGCGCTCCTGCCTGCCCCCCGTGGCCGATGCCCGTGGCCCCCGCCCGTGTCCGATCTCGCCATCCGCTCGCAGCCTCGTGGATGGACGCTTCTGCCCGCACCCGCGATTCGTGTGCAGCCCTGTCTCGCGTCAACATGAATCGGGATACAGCAACAGCATCCCGAAGGGACCTGCCCTGGCCCTTGACCAGATCCAGCGAGACCCCGCCACCGACGTGGGGCGTAAACACACGAAACGTCCCGGGACTTTTCTGTAGATCCACCATCACCCATGTGATCATCCCCTCCACCCAACAATCCACCAAGCCTCATCAAAGATGGCGTGCATTCATGTCCAGTCCGCCAACATCCGTCCACCACGCCCAACCGAGTCGGTCTACCGGGAAGACTGCACCATCTGCTTCGACTCCATCGACGACCCATCCGGCCTGGACGTCTGTCTGCACTGCTTCAACGGCGGCTGTTCATCCGAGCGCGCGCACGCTCAATTACACGCCACGCAACAGCACCACCCCCTCGCCGTCAACATCAAGCGGACGAGGAAGCGCAAGCCCGCACGTGGCCATGGCGAGCCTCCCGAGAAGATCTCCAAGCTCGCCATCCAGGCTGAGACGGAGGAGGAGCGGTACGACGTCCAGGCCGACGTCCACTGCTTCGAGTGTGGTGTCAGCGGGATCGAGAAAGACGGCAGGGTTGGGCAGACCGTGGAGGGCATCTTGAAGGCGAACACTTTCGCCAAGCAGGAAGAGGTCAAGGCGTGGGAGCAGGAGATGACGGCGTGTGAGCATACGCTGTGTCTGGAGCAGGAGCAGGGCAGGCAGATTCCGAGTGGTGATCTCGGCCATTGCAGTCAGTGCCATCTGAAAGAGAACTTGTGGTTGTGCTTGACGTGTGGCAATCTTGGATGCGGACGGTCGCAGTGGGGTGGTGGCGGCGGTAACAACCACGGCATAGCTCACAAGGATTCCTCACAACACCCGGTGGCGGTCAAGCTTGGCTCATTGACAGCTGACGGAAGCGCGGACATCTACTGCTATGCTTGCGATGAGGAGAGAGTCGATCCGGACTTGGTAGCACACCTGCAGCACTGGGGCATCAACATTGCAGACCGGGTGAAGACTGAAAAGAGCATGACGGAGATGAATGTTGAGCAGAATCTCACCTGGGAGTTTCGGATGACGGACGAGCATGGCAGGAAGATGGAGCCGTTGTTCGGGGCGGGATTCACAGGGCTGAAGAATCTGGGGAACAGCTGCTACCTGAATTCCGTCCTGCAGAGTCTGTTTGCCATGCCTGAATTCGCAGATCGATATTACCGGCCGGAGGACGAAGTGCCACCCTTGAGCAAGCCCGCCGACGACCTCGAGGTGCAGCTACGGAAGCTTGGCGATGGCCTGCTGTCGGGTCGATACGGCAAGCCCAGCTCATCGGATGTCATCACATCTGCAGAGGACGCCGATGAGGTACCATGGCAAGCTGGGCTAGCACCAGCGATGCTCAAGCACCTTGTCGGCAGAGGCCATGAAGAGTTCAGCACGATGCGGCAGCAGGACTCGTTCGAGCTCCTTCTCCACCTCCTCAAGCTGATCACCCGGTCGCAAGCCGGCGCGCGTGGCGAATACAAGGACATCACAGATCCCGTCGACTCACTCCGCTTCGTCATGGAGCAGAAGCTGCAGTGTCTGAACTGCCGGAAAGTCAAGTACCGTCAGGACGAAATGGAAAACCTCTCGGTTGCTGTACCCATCAAGCGGGCACCGTCGTCCGACACCGCCATGTCTGACGCTGGCAACGCTGCGAAGCCGAAGGAGGAGTTCGAGCCCGTCACGCTCAAGCAGTGCTTGGATGACTTCACGGCGCCCGAGATGGTCGAGCTCACGTGCTCGTCATGCAAGCAGTCTGGATTCACGAAACAGAGCTTGTTCAAGACCTTCCCGTCCATCCTTGCAGTCAACGCACGACGCTTCGAGATCGTGAATTGGGTGCCTACGAAGCAGGACGTGCCTGTCATC
Organism: Ferrimicrobium sp.; assembly: GCA_027409005.1. Lineage (GTDB taxonomy): Bacteria > Actinomycetota > Acidimicrobiia > Acidimicrobiales > Acidimicrobiaceae > Ferrimicrobium. The sequence continues at coordinate 2,060 of DAHZQE010000004.1, forward strand.
ATTGAGGATGGCACGCTGGATCTGGAAACCTACCGCAGCAAAGGCAAGCAAGCGGACGAAGAAGAATTACCAGACGATCAAGAAGGTGGCGCCGCCTCCGCCGGCGCTACGTCCTTCACACCAAACGAGACAGCGCTCGAAATGCTGATGTCGATGGGCTTCCCACGCGTACGATGCGAGAAGGCCCTCCACGCGACCGGCAATCAAGATCCCGAAGTCGCTGCCGCGTGGCTGTTCGAGCACATGGAGGACTCGGACATCGATACACCTCTGGACCTTGGCGGGGGCACAGCCGGCAGCGCTCCCACTGCCGCCGTCTCCGACGAAAGCATCGAGGCTCTTCAGAACATGGGATTCTCGGCCCCGCAAGCCCGGCAAGCCCTCAAAGAAACCGCCGGCGACATGGAACGCGCCGTCGACTGGCTCTTCTCTCACCCAGACGCTACCGGTGATTTCGGCGACGACGTCCAGCCTGCTGCTGAGACGACGGCGGTGTCGGCGAAAGTGAAGGAGGATGTGAAGCCGGCGAAGTTTGAGCTGAAGAGTATTGTGTGTCATAAGGGGTCGAGTATACATGCCGGGCATTATGTGGCGTTCATCAAGAAGGTGTTGCCGAAGGAGCATGGGGCAAAGGAGGGGTGGGTGTTGTTCAATGACGAAAAGGTGGCGGTGGGCAGTGATGCGGAGGAGATGAGGAAGTTTGCTTACATTTACTTCTTCAGTAGGGAAGGGGCGTGAGGGGAGTGCATGGGTCCGAGATTCGAAGAGGTATTGGATGTGGAATACAGGAGCATAGACATGGTGCGATAAAGATGGCATGGGCTCGGTCCATGCGGCAGTAAACAAGACGTACCAGCGACAGAAGCTGGGTCACACGAATGCATATTTCAGTCTGAGGCCACAGGCTGGGCATCTCTCACCGGCTTCAGAGGGCGAATCTCCGACATCTCACTTTGCAGTTCCCGCATGTCGATCTCGATTACTCATCGCCGTCGACGACAGAGCTCACTGAAAGCACCGTCTCGAGGAACGGTTTCGATCATGCCGTGCCACAAAACGATTGCCCGCGCAAAAGGGAGGCAAAACGTACAGCAGCGGGTATTCCCACGTGGTCACCCACCGTAGTACTAGTCCGCCGGTTGATGGCTTAAGTACAGGAGAGCGGACGGGATCCTCTGTATTCTATCGCCTATGGCCGTATGTATTAGCTCCATTGCAGCGTAAATATCATATACTTTAAATTACTAGTCTCGGCATGATAGGATTGATGCCTAAGGCCGAACAAGCATGGTCACTTGGAAGGGCTCGGTGCAGCCTCGTGTAAATATTGTGGGAAAGGCATGAGTCAGTATGAACAGGAACAGCTCGAGTGCTACGATACAGAGGCTGAAAACAAAGTGTCGCCCGCTACAAGGGCTGCATACTTCAGTCTAACACTTCTGTCGAACTGCAAAACTGGCCTTATCCGCCGGATGGGACAAGGGGAACTCTTGTTGAAGGCCGCGCTTGGCATTTTGAGTCCAAAAAGGTCAGATCAATCATGCCTGGCCGGCGTGGGCGGTACCTTATGCGTCCTAGATATGCATCAGGGAAACCCAAATTCTACACTTACTACTGCCGTCCGATTATTGTGCGAGGGTGAAGGAGAGGTCAAACGCGAAGCCACAGCTTCCCGTTCTGGAAGATTCGACCTCAGCCTTACAAAGCACAGCCCCACTAATGCCCTCCTCCATCCCTTCCTTGCTTTGCCACCCACAAATGCCCAAAGAATATGCATCGATACCGCAATCTGCGCACTCGCTTGTTGCGTCGCTGTGGTGCTGATTCATGGCATCCTACCAAGCTGAACAGCTGAAAGAAAAGGGCAACGTTGCATTTCGGAGCGGCGATTACCAAGGAGCCGAGGACTTTTACACGCAGGCGATCCAGAAATACTCAAGCAACCCGCTGATCTTCACGAATCGTGCGAACGTACGGCTGAAGCTGCAGAAGTGGGAAGACGCTGTCAATGATGCCATCAAGAGCATCGAAATCACGGGTCCAAAAGGCCAAAATCACAAGGCATACTACTTCTTAGGTATGCATGCCGAATAACTTCCTGTTTCGATCCTTATGCCATCGGAGTCGTTTACTCGCTGTCCCTCTTACTACTCCCTTCCGTCGTAGATGCTGACTTGTTTGCAGCACAAGCCCAACTGGCCCTCAATCATCCAAACGAAGCGCTTTCATCTGCCTTGACGGCCTACGATCAAGTACTCTACCCATTATCCCCTGCCGCTAAGATATCGCCTAAGGATCTGGAGACGTTCTCGGCGTTCGTCTTGCGATGCAAGAAGGCAAAGTTCGCGGCTCGCGACCGTGAGCGCCTCCGCCGTCAAGGGGACCTCCGTGCAGAACTAGAAGCGGCACTTGCCGCACAGAAGCAGCGTGAACTCGACGTTATTTCATCGCAACTTCAAGCCGGCGAACTTGGCAATGTTGAAGCTGCTGAGCGAACTGCCGAAGTCAATTCGGACTTCGAGGCGAAAGCTGCGGAGCTGCGGTCAGTGTTTGCGGCTGCTGATCCGGCGAAGCATCAGCCTAAAGAGATCCCGGACTATGTTATTGACACGATCACTTTCGAACCTATGCATGATCCTGTGATAACCAAAAATGGGCATTCATACGAGAGGGCTACGATCTACGAGCATCTGAAGCGTAGCCCCACCGATCCGTTGACGCGGGAGTCGTTGACGATAGATGATTTGAGGCCGAATTACGGACTGAAGGCTGCGTGCGAAGCTTTCTGGGAGAGTGGAGCGAGCGAGTGGGTGGTAGATTGGTAGTGCTGATCGCAGGTTGTACTATGATGTTTCACCAACCCTTCAGCGGCTTGCTCATACGCTCCAGCGATATATACTTGGCTCGTCCTGTTTCGTCGGAGGCGGATGCTGGACAAGTCAGACTGCAAGGTTTCTTACTATTCTACTTCAATTGCAGACTTTGGCAACGAGAATTGAAGGCTGCAGACATTCTATTATGGCATAACGGAACTCAGCGAACGATGCATAAAGTACAAGACCAGGATTTTTACCGATCTGTTCCCATTCCGCGGAACGGCTGCTTCTGCCTATGACCACAAGCATTCGTCCTGCTTCTCCGTCTGCAATTCGCTGAGCCCATCAAGCTGCTTGCCTCTCCAGCCACTATTCTTGTCCAAGCATCCATCATCCTTTCCTCGTTACGTCCATAAGGTCGCCGTCCGTCCCCAGGCGTCCTGCA
>DAHZQE010000009.1:0-2295 GCA_027409005.1 Ferrimicrobium sp.
GGCGGATGTTTGCCATAGTTGCGGTAGAGATGTGAGGCACCATTTGAGCACATCTTGAGGCTCGAGTTTGGCCAATTGTGCGTTGATGAATTTGAGGTGTGGCCGAGTGAAGTAGACTTCGGGGAGGTCAGAGATGGAGGAACCAGAGACGTAGCCTGATTCGGCCTCGTCTGAGGATCTTGAACGGTGGCGACAGGCCATTGTAGAGATATTGGTAGGTGTGTTGGTATGTTGTGTCGACTCAGACAGGGTTTCGATCAGGTCTTTTCGTGCGATCAATCTCGCACTCGGCACAGTTCTCAGATCCAGGAATGAGTATGCGCAGCCTTGCCGACGTCACAGATCCAATCGCAGATACGTTTCGATCGAGGACAGCGAGATTGTGACACAGTGGCGGATGAGGTGTGAGAGTAATGGAATCACCTACCAGCCTATATCCACGGCGCCTGCCAACGGCACTCCTCGCAGTGCTTTGAAATGCAATCGCGCAGGCGAATCCATACGTCAAATTATGGAACAATTGCGTGCTCAGGACTAAGACCGTTTGGGGCGAGAAAACAATGGGGTCTCGCCTCTCGAGAAGTCAGGACCGGCCAATGAGAGCTCGCAAAAGTTGACCGCGCCGAAAAGGGCGGTGCGGTTGGCAGGAAGAGGAAGGCGACGTCGTGCTGAGGTTGACTTCCCGTGAATATCTTCGTATTTGCTTCTGTGCCTTGCGTCCGAGCGACCGTTGATTGCGGACGTGGTGGTAGACCGGGTTGCGGTGCGTGCAGGCGTGGAATGTTCGCCTGACAAAGCGACCTGATTGCGGCGTCAAAGGCATCTTCTCCGCCTAGCAATCCCCAAGCAATACTGCAGGCTCGACTACTATCGCCGGACGGCCTGCTGGAGTTGCTTCGCGCTACGGGCGAGGAGACAGAGTTGTTGGGCCTTTCCCCGAAGCCCACCCCAACGGCGGACATGCAGCCAAGTTGCAAGGCCCAGGCTGACGGAATCACCCACTTCGTCGCTCCGGCGTCACGGATCTGGCGATGAGAACACGACAGGCGCAATGCTTCTGTTTTTGCCAAGGAATGGTGTTACACCATGCTGTAAGCACGCCATGGAAGTAGTCATCATGAAGTAGCCGCCTGATCACGCCAAGCTCGGAAGAAAGATGGGGATCTGGGTGGGTCGAGTGGTCAGGGGCAAGCGACGTCATTACCGCCGGGAGGAGCCGCGCACGAGGCACGGCTCTGCGGATTCAGCCGTGGAGGGGCTCATTGCGAGAAGTCGCGTGAGGCTGCACTGGGATCTTGTACGCGACAACTTCCATCATGAGTGACGCTGATCTCGAAGCGATACGGCAAGCACGCCGACAGGAGCTGCAGTCTCAAGGCGGCGGCGGACAAGATGGTGGTGGACCAGGCGGGGGCCAAGACGAGGACCGAAAGTGCGTGATGCCAAAGTCTTGCGTGCCTTCCCAATTGAGCGAGCTCACAAGACGCTAACGTGTGACCGCTTCTCGCAGGGCCCGTGAAGCCGAGGCGAGGACCCACATTTTATCCCAGATCCTAGAACCTGACGCTGCCGATCGACTCGGCCGGATACGTCTCGTGAAGGCGTCACGAGCAGAGGATGTAGAGAACCGCCTCATAATGCTGGCACGGACCGGCCAGCTGCGGGGTAGGGTGAGCGAGACACAGCTGAAAGACATCTTGAACGCCTTGAGCGAGCAGCAGCAGGAGGCTGAGGGCCAGAAGTTCAAGGTGCAGAGGAGGAAGGGCGGTTGGGATGACGATGATCTGGATGATCTGCTCAACGAGGATTAGCGAAAGGCATCGAGGTGACAGGACATGGGTGTGGTTGCGGGCATAGCGAGGAGTTCTTCGGCAGGCATGGAGTACCCTCTGGATACTTAAAAGCACATGGGTCGACTGAGATTGAAATATCCATCAGAGCTCGTGGCATCAGTTTGTACATCCTCAAATTCCTATGTGAAACTTCCTACCACGCAAGCGAGGCTCGCAGCTATCACGCGCGCTTCCGAAAAGAATGATTGGACTATGCTCCCCTTCTATTGCATTGATCTCTAGCCGCAGGATCCGCCTTAGGCTTGAGAATAAACCGTTACGGCACAGACTGAAGAGTGGTAGGCGCGGGTACTTCATCCTGGTTTTTGGGACATTATATCTCAAAGTCCTACCGTCAACCGTCCATGGGCACAGCGAGCAGACTCTTACATGAGCGGACGCTGCACCACATCATCTGCCCATGTAAAAGGGCCTTAGAGGCCTGGCACTGCAACGCTTTGTC
>DAHZQE010000015.1:0-5170 GCA_027409005.1 Ferrimicrobium sp.
GGGGGTCTCGCCTACGTAGCCGTAGCATTTCGAGAGGATGACCATCTTATGGCGGGGAATGTTGTATTTTTTCAGCGCTTTGCCGATGATTTCCTCGCTGACGCCGTTGCTGTAGACGTTCGCAGTGTCCCAGGTATTGAGGCCGCGGTCGTAGGCGGCCTTGAGCAGCGGAAGAGCGGCTTCTTCATTGATGACCCAAGGTTGCCTTTTCACGTTGTCAGAAGTGAGACCAATACCGCAGAATTACCTGAAGCCCACCATGCTGGATCACCAAAGGACATAGCGCCCAGGATTGGGACAGAAACTCGCAGGCCACTCTTGCCCAGGCGACGGTATTCGGCTTTGGTATCGTTGATTGACTTGATGACCGGGTCCTTGTTGTTCGAGAGATCCAGATTGCCAAAAGGCTGCGTGAGACGTTGTTGACCCGACATTTTCACAATACCAAAGTCGCCTGATCTGTTCGTTTCGAATGCTACGGCACAATGCCTCTTTGCGTTGCGGTTGGGGGTATTGCCAGACGGAAGGAATCTGGAAGCTTCATCTTTGACTTTCGCCGCCGCGGTATTTACCGTCTTGCGACTGTCGCTCGGCAGCAGATGTGCCGTGTGCGGCGCCCTCGAATGCTGCTCACCTTCCGGATGCAGATGATTTGCAACATTTGGCACCCCCGCTATGAGGGGAGTTAAGGAGGGGTCCCGGAATTTAGCCTGCAGCTCACAAGCGGAGATAGCGGAGTTATTGAGCCAGACAAGGCTGAGAACCCAACGTCGGGCAGTGCTCGATTGAGTTTCAGTAGCTTTTGGAGACGGTGGTAGAACCTTCACGCTGATGCAATATCTGAATTCATTGAGCTTTCATTGACTACTAAGAGATTTCATGAATCGTAAGCAAGACGTTCATGCTGATCAACCGTCAGCCGGCCGTTCATGCATGAAAGGTCTGACCTTTACCTCCGCTCGTGCTGTACTGCGCAGAAACAATATCCTGCTGCACACTCGCGTCTGTCGTGTCTGACGGAAAGCCAGTGGTCATGACACCTTCGTACCATGTACCTTGGGCGGAGTTGCTGTTGTCACCACCGATGCCAAGAATGATCGCACCCTCCTTGTTCATGGGGTACCACCCACTCGCGCGGGGACCGGCATAGTAGGTGTTGATGGGTCCACTGGCGGCGTTGCCACCCTTCAGCTCCCAGTAGTCGGTGTCGTCGCCCTTGACCATGCCGGTGACGAAGCGGTAATTGACGGTCGGGTCGTTGGTGTTGACGCCGTGAGGGTTGTTGTTTGAAAAGAGGCCGTTCTCCTGGTCCGAGAGGACCCAGGGACCCGAGCCTGCGCCAATGCCAAAGCCAGTCCCAAGACCGAAGTAAACCGCCTCCCTGAATGTGTTGTTAGCATCGAGCTTGCGCTGATCAAGCCACCACTATATGCTTACATGTGCCCGGCACCGTTGTCAAAGTTATTGGCCTCGGCATTGCCGTAGTCGAAGCAGCAGCCGCCGTTGTAGTGAGTTCCGTCCACAACCATGTACATTGCTTCTGCTTCATTGCCCGTCGCAACACCAACGGTTTGATCGCGGCGGTAGCCAATGCCTGGCGTAACGTACTGTTGGTAGACGTCAGTCAAGTGCTTTCTAACACTATGGACTCTCTCATACAACGCCGTATGCCTTCTGGCCGTTTACGTATACAGGGGCGGCACTCGCGTCGGCCGCAACATCATAGCCATTGGGTCCCGGCCCGCTAGCCGCGCCTCCTGGCGGCGCAGGCGATAGATCGTTGCCGTGACCGGACTGGTCGTAAATGACCGTGATTGTGCAGGAAGTGCCCTGGCAGAAGCCGTCTTGCATGTTTGAATTCGCTACACCTCCACGACCTCTAGGCTTGATGTCCTTGGTCTGGCCGTCTGACGCACGAGTCACCTGATACAATGCGCCGTTGTAGTTGTTGTACAGAGAGCGGGTCGTGCTGTGTGCCGCAACGCAGGGTGTTCCGCCGGAGGCGTATACATCGCACGTACCGGCGGCTGCAAGTGAGCCAGAAGCAAGAAGGCCAAAGACCGAAGCTTTTCGTGACCGAGGCATATTGCTGTGTAGAAAATGTGCAAGACTTTGCTGGAGGATCTTTTTCTTTGACAAGAGAAGACGTGCTGATCGACTGGATACGTTCGGGCAGGCGCAAGACTTCTTATAGTCTCCCGCGCCATTCCAGCGTTCGAGTTCTCCTCCTCGGGCAGTCAGCTCGTGCAGGCCTGCTAGGCCGAAGTGGTATGCCGCACGGCTCCATGGCATGGAGGAAGTGGCGAGTTGCTCCCGCAGAACAGGTGGTGCAACTTCGCCCGAAGCTCTCCAGCTAGTGGGTATAGACGGAACGACACACACTTTTTAGCCCTGTCGATCAAATGCTATCACAAGGCCAATGCGGGGAAGTGGTTGCTTGGGAGGCATTTCCCAGGCGCTGGCATGTCATTGCCAGCAGCTGTCAAGTATTTCTGGCCGTGCTGATTGAGCACGCAAAGCCGACAGCACTCAATTTTGGCGTGGTTTTGACGACGCTGGGCTCGAAAGGCTCGCCACAAGCCCAACATTCGGACGCCGTGACCCTTTGCTCACAGGACAAGAAAGGGAAGTCAGAGCCAAGGCGAGCCGCAGGGAGCACTGCGCATCCTCCCGCGGAGCGTGAGTGTGGCGCATGCCAGAAGGAGGTTAGTCGCCTGCAGCTTCTCAATGCGCGCACAATGCGATGGCGGGGAGTACGTCTTACTCCAGAGGATGGTGCAGGTGGAGTGTGAAGTGGGGGATGTTTGGAGAGAAGGACCCGGTCGAGTCAATTGGGGAGCGGGCCGAGCCCAATGCCGCCACCCGAGATCTTGCACATAGCATTCGTGATGCTCGCGGCCGAAGCCAGCATTAGAGCTGACTCCATCGCTGCACGGTCTGAGCACCTGCCTGTTTGAAGGGCAGTACATTCGGAATAATGTGCCGCGCTCCTGCTGGAAAGCGCTCAAATGTCCCACATCCCGAGCAGTGGAGGAGTATTGGCCGCGGTGCTCGAGAGAATAACCGGCAGCATGCTCTAGTTTCCGATCACTGGTCATGCGACGCACTCCTTCCCGCAGCCTACGATGGATCCACGAATGGAGGCAGATCTTTTCCAAGCCATCGCACTGATGGGTGTATGCAAGGGTGTCGGTGATAACGTTAATCTCATGGACTTGACTCCGGATCTCCACTCCTGCCATCAGGAAGTCATGCCGGCGGATCGTGGAGTCTCACTCAGTCGGTCTCTTCCCATCCTCGTACCGGCCAGGGGGTACCTCCCGAGGGCAAACATGTGTGCCGACCTGCCGGGCTTACAGCATCGGGGAATTGGAGGGCAATCCAGACATCAGCGCCGCCGCTGATGCTTCATACAACACCTGCTGACCGCCAGAGCTCCCCCGAGAGTGCCTGCTCGACACGTTGCTGCAGTGTAACGATTCATTCGTGAGCACGTGCTTGTTTTTAGCACTGTGTCGCATGAGATGACGATATTATCCCCAGCCCTCAGTGACTGAGACAAATTGCTAGCCCCCCGGGGCGTCGCGTGTGCTTGACCAGTGGGTCGCGCCATGACGCGCTGTCCTCATCATGCAGCATTCATTCACCACGTTTTTCTCTGCTGCAGTACATGAGCAAGCAAGTGAGGCTCAATGCGTGAGACACACCGCAAAACCTTGTGCTCAATGCCCAGGCAAAGCGCTCCGCCTCTTGGTCTGAGCCTCATTGCAGTACCAGCCTCTCGTGCTTAGCGGTCGATGAGATCAGACATATGCACCTGGCATAATGTAGAGGTGCCTCGCGACCGCAAGGTCATCTAGGCGACTTCTGAGTAGAGTCAGCAATGACCAATCTCTCCCAGCATCGGTGGGGAACTCACATCCTGTGCCCAGTACTTATACTCCTTACTAACCGTGGTCACCTTCCGATCGCCATACCATTCCTCCCTCCTCGTTGTGCGGAGTTCGTAGCGTCCATCACTCCGACCGCTACCGCCTCTGCGACCGGTCAACGGGGTCTGCCTGCGGGCTGGTCGAGTGAGTGGTGGAGCTGCTGCTGCTGCTGACTTCTTTAGGATTCCTTTCAGCGGAGCGGCCATTATCTTACAAACTTGGAGTGGGCGATGCGAAGTGGACTTGCTTCTTGACCATATCGCATTGACCAAAGCGTTGGCTCTTCGGTGATCCGCGGAGTGCGTACTCGCGCAATGTGCGAGGCGGGTGTGCTGTGATACTGCGGATCTGGTTTGTTTGAGCTTAGTGTTGCGGGTTGCTGTTGTGTCGCGGTTCCAGCAGTCGAGGTAGACACATTCGCGGAAGCAGCATGGTGCAGAATTCATAGACGCTGTAGTCGTCTAGCTTATCAACGGGTAGATATATCGTTGCCACAGCAGCCTTTCGTGACTGCGGCCCCGTAGGAGCAAGCGCGACAGTGCTGACGCACCGTGCAAGATCATGGACGGACGATATCAGCAGCGCACAGAAATGTGCACTGCAGCTGCAAAGCAACAAAAGGCGGCAAGTGTCCAGTGGAGCCCTGTATGAGCAGAAATGGCTGGAGACACCAAAGCTCTACTGGCGAGCTTGCAGTGTGACCATGCTCAGGATGTTTGAGACGGAGACCAACCCAACCCAAGCCGGCATTCCTTAGCAGAACTGCAGGCTTCCCGGAGAGGTGAAGTTCTGTGTGCAACACAGACCGGCTTCGAGAGACTCGGTGGAGGCGTAGGGGATGAAAATCTTTTGATTTATATCGCTAGCAGCGGCTGCTTGTTGGACCTCACAGCGTGTTGTCACAAGCGTATGATTCTTGCAGAGCCACTCTTGAGAGGGCCAAGGGGGAGGTTGTTGCCGAGAAGATGCTACCGGCAGTTGATGCTCTTTGCCTACTATCAGGATGGGAGTCGCACTTCATGCGTCTTGCCGTATCTGAACACCTTCCCTTCCTATTCCAAGGGATCAGTGCATGCGTCCGGAGGCCTTCCAAGTTGCGCGGATCAAGACTTACCAAATCGGGCCCAACAAACAACCAGATCACGTTAGCCAGCCACGCGAACAGCGTATCAACCAACCCCTCGCAAGGACCTGCGACCGATGTCAGGGTTCACTGCGTATTCCCTGCTGGTATCATC
>DAHZQE010000023.1:0-2538 GCA_027409005.1 Ferrimicrobium sp.
GTGCACGGACACTCCGACTGGTGTATGGCATACTTGGATGATGAAGAGCTGCAGGCTGCTCCATCTGCCTATGGGCACGATGATGATACTGAGGAGTAAGCCGTAGCTGCTGCATTCTTCACGACTTCGTTCTCCCAGCCCTCACTATCGGTCTCTAGTATTGTTGGACGCTCTAGAGATGCGGGCGCGCTTGGGATTGTTTTTCTTCATGGTTGGCGTCGAGATCACCGCGATTGGTCGCGTGTGATCGAACTGCTCGACGAAGAACTGTCAGTACTGACGCTTGATCTGCCTGGCTTTGGAGACTCCGACGCGCCTCTCGTAGCCATCGACTCCGTGGGTTATGCCGAAGCTGTCGCTCAGGTTGTTCGTGAGTGGCGAGAGCAGGTTGGACTTAGTCGATTGATCGTGGTCGGTCACTCCTTTGGTGGTAGGGTAGCTATACAGCTAGCCAGTGTGGTAGCCCCAGAGCTGGTCGATGAGCTCCTCTTGGTTGGTGTCCCCATTATCCGGCCCCAGAGTCGGGCGAAGTCCCCGTTGGGCTATCGGCTGGTGCGTGCTTTGGCGGGCATTGGGCTGCTATCCAACGAACGGTTAGAGAGTGCTCGACAGCGATACGGTTCGGATGACTATCGGCACGCGGTTGGTGTCATGCGAGAGATCTTCGTCAAGGTGGTCAACGAGGATTATCAGGAACACTTCCTCATGATCGATCGACCGATTTGGATGCTGTGGGGGGCACTCGATATGGCGTGCCCTGTTGACCTTGCTCGTCGAGCGGCCAACAGTAGCACGTGGGCGACTCTTGAAGTACTCGATGGAGTGCACCATTTAGTACCTTTAGAGGATCCTGAATCGATCGCGCACATGATCAAACGAGTATGCAATCCCAGCCAGTGAGGCGAACTCAATGGACCCACAGATCGACCTTATGTAGTCAGACACTTGGATTGGAGTCGGGCTATGGTCCATCTATCCGCCGGGGGAGCTACTGATTCCTCCGCTCCATGTCTCCATCTATGAAATCTAGGACTCGATCAACACCAGCTATGAGTTCGCAGATCATTGCACATGTTCAACAACGACTCCAAGCTACAGCGGCGGTTGAGCTCGACCCGAGGCCGGTTACCTGAAGGTTTCCTATTCATTGGGGTTTAAGCATCGCCAGACCTAGATCGTGGATACTACAACTGTTGAAAGGCTCGATTGCCCCACGACCAGAGCTAGCTGATACAAGGGACTCGCTGCCGGTGGATAAGGCGACTCAACCCGAAGTGGAGACAGCCTCCGCCCCAGTCAGGTTGGGCAGGGATTCGTTTCACTCGCGAATAGAGGAGTATCGCCAAGATGGCGGCACCGGGTTCGCCTCCTGCGCAAGCGGTGGTGGTGAGTCAAAACTGGATTGCTGTCGCCAAATGGTCACACGAGTGACCGACCCCAATGACGCATGCTTGTGCGTAGCTGAAGATCATTCACCACCGTACACTGCGCTATCGCAAAGAGTCAGAGGAGGTGTCGTAGGTCAACTTGCATGGTCTAGCATCAACCAGCCCGGGCCGGGCGAATGCTCCGAGAAGCTAGTCGCGTAGGCGCTGGGATGAGGTCTCCGCTACTATAGTGGTTGGGTCCTAGTCCGGGAGGTTGGCCGAAGCAATGGGGCATGAGCTTGCCGTCGTAGTGGCCGTTCTGATCGGTATAGTCGCTCAGACCCCGGCACTAAAGTGGGTTCGAGTAGGTCAACGAGAGCACTACCTGCCTGGTCGCATCGGTCCTTTCTTTGCCCTTTGGTTTCGGGCCTCGTTCGTGAACCAGGCGTTGCTTGTTGTCGGTCTTGTCCTCCTGGTCGGAAGTTTCGTCCAATCTTTTGGAACCGAAGTCCATCTCGTTATTGCGGCCCTGCTGGTCATCTGCCTGCTATTGACTCCGTTTGGTCTGGGATTTCGTGGGCGGACTTCTCCGCTTGCTCTCACCTCGAGGATGCGACGGCTGTTGGTGGCAGTTGGTTTGATCGACGTTATCGTCACCCTTGTAGGCCTGGTGGTAGGGCTGCCACTCGCCTTTGCCCTTCTCGCCGGTTTTTTTGCTCCCGCGGTGGTCGAACTCGCGCTTATTGCGACCCGTCCGCTAGAGGACCATCTCCTTCAACGCTATGTGGATGATGCCACCGAGCGATTATTGCGAGTCCGCCCTCGAGTGGTTGGGATCACCGGGTCGTTTGGAAAGACGACGACGAAGAATTACCTTGCGACCCTGCTCGAAGGTTCTGTGCGAGCGATCGCCTCGCCGGCGTCGTTCAACAACCGAGGAGGTCTAGCTCGTTCGATCAATGAACGGCTGGTTCCTGGCACTGAGGTCTTCGTAGCTGAGATGGGGACCTTCGGCCCTGGTGAGATTGCGGCGCTATGCTCATGGATCCCTCCCGAGATAGCGGTGTTGACCGCGCTTGGTCCGGTTCATCTCGAGCGTTTTGGCTCAGAGGCGTCGATTCTGCGTGCGAAGCTGGAGATCACAGAGCAGGCGTCGGTTGTGATAATCAAT
>DAHZQE010000027.1:0-2680 GCA_027409005.1 Ferrimicrobium sp.
CCATCAAAACCCTCTGGAGCTTCGCCAACGACAAAGGTACGAGTCATGTCGGAGCAGTATCCTGGCTCCTCGCCAACAGAATACGTCCCGCCAAAGTCCAAAACCAGTGCATCTCCATGACTGATTATCCGGGTGGTGGGATCGTGATGTGGCGACGCTGAATTTGGACCACTTCCGACGATTGTAAAGTTCACCTTGGCGTGCCCCTCTTCGCAAAGAGCCTCACCAATTTCTCTTGCCACATCGCGCTCCTGACGGAGTGCGACCGGTATCTCTCCACGATTCAGCCGCTCTGCAACCCTATCCGCAGCACTCGCTGCCAGCTCTAGCATCTCGATCTCCAGAGCGTCCTTTTGTCTCCGCAATGGATTCAGCAACGATGTGCCTGACCTAAAACTCGCCCGAGTGGCGTGTCCCATCAGCGGAAGAAGCCACCCAGCCATACAACGGTCATCGATAGCAATTACCTTTGCATCGCTGATCATCGAGCCAAGCAGTACAAACGGATCCTCACCGTCGGTCCACGGAACAAGTTCGAGCCCGGGCAGTGGTCTAACCCTCGGCGCCTCCAGCTTCGGGATAATCAAGCGTACAGCACCGTTAGCATCCATGTAGAGACATGTAATGCGTTCGAGTGGCATCGCCTCATAGCCAATCAACCATGGCAATTCGCGCCCCAAAGTCACCAGGAGCGCATCAACGCCGTCCTCCTGGAGTCGCTGACGTGCGCGCTCCTGTCGACTCAAATATGCCATCTCGAATTGCGATCGCTCGATCACGCCATCGCTCCAGCTGCCGCATCAGACCCTTGGCGCGCATGGTACGAAGATCTGGCTAGGGGAGAGGCCTCGACGTAGCGAAAACCTATGCTCATGGCGTATTCGCGCAACGCAGCGAACTCGTCTGGATGATAGTATCGCGATACAGGCAGATGATCACGGGTGGGTCGCAGATACTGTCCAACAGTTAGGATATCGACCCCAACCGAACGGATGTCCCTCATCACAGACTTAAGCTCCGGGATAGACTCACCCATCCCGACGATGAGACCGGACTTTGTCGTCAAACCAAACTCTTTCGCGCGGGCCAAAACCGTCAACGAGCGTACATAGTTGGCAGATGGACGAACAGCGCGGTGTAGCCGCAACACCGTCTCCAGGTTGTGATTCAAAACATCAGGTCGTGCCTGCAAGACCCTCTCTAAAGAAACTTGGTCACCCTTAAAATCGGGTATCAAGACCTCCACCGAACACGACGGATTCAACTCACGTATTTCGTGAATGGTGGCAGCAAAAGCTTCGGAACCTCCATCCTCTAGATCGTCGCGAGCTACAGCGGTGACAACAGCAAATGATAAGTTCAAAGCCGCCACGGCTTCGGCTACTCGTTTGGGCTCCGATGGATCAAGAGGTAGGGGTTTGGAGGTGTCGACGAGACAGAATCCACAAGCACGAGTGCAACGCTCACCGTTGATCATGAATGTAGCTGTCCCATCTTTCCAACACTCATAGATATTCGGGCAACCCGCCTCTTCGCACACAGTAACCAGATTTAAATCTCTCACAAGATGCTTCAGCGAACGATACTCCACGCCAAGATTGACCTCACTCCGTACCCATTCTGGCTTTCGCGACACATACGGAACGGCAGTATCAAAGGAGAATCCGGCCTTGGCCAAACGCTGGTTCAGTCGAGATGCGACAGCATCCTCAGACTTTTCACGACTTGTGCTAACAGCAATTTGGGAAGCGTCATCCACTCCCTGATAATCGAGCTGATCGAAACCAAATCCACTCGCAAAATGCTTCGCATAGCTCCGAGCCACCTCAGCCACCGACGCATGAATTCCTTCAGCCTCCATGGACGTAACCGCCTTGTCAGCAATTCCGCAAGGCACGATATTGCTGAACATCGAAAGGTCGGTGTGTACGTTCAACGCAAAACCATGCATAGATCGCCCACGCGACAGCTTGACTCCAATCGCCGCAATCTTGCGAGGTGCATCTCGCGGTCCAACCCACACTCCTGGAAAGTCGTCCAAGGTGTATGCCTCGATCCTATAGGACGCAAGAAGCGCGATCAACGACGCTTCAAGCGTATGTACGTATCGTGGCGTGGAATCTGGTCCAACGGGAACATCTATGATCGGGTAACCCACCAATTGACCCGGGCCATGATAGGTGATGTCTCCCCCTCGATCCGTCCAACAAACGGTGGCATTGACGGTGGCAGGATCGACCAACAGATGCGCCGGATCGGTCCTTACTCCCATCGTATAGACATGAGGATGTTCAAGTAGCAAGAGATGAGAGGATACGCCTTCGCGAAGGCGTTGCTGCAGAACCAACGCGTCCTCGTATCCCACACGTCCAAGCCAGCGAGCACCTAATTCAGGTCGCTTCTCCGCGATCACAGCTCCTGCTCCCAATTTCTGGTTTCTAGCACTTGTTTCAACTTCGCTAGAAATGCAGCAGCATAAGCGCCATCAATGGCCCGGTGGTCGAAGTTCAGTGTCAACATTCCTACTGAGTGTATTCCAATGGATTCATTTCCATCACCATCGACTATCACAACAGGCTTACGTGCAATTCCATCTGTTGCTAGAATCGCGACCTGCGGCTGATTGATGATGGCACCAGTCATGAAGGTTCCGAATGGTCCTGGATTCGTGATGGTAAAG
>DAHZQE010000032.1:0-10126 GCA_027409005.1 Ferrimicrobium sp.
CTGCACCGCTGATCGAGTCGGAGCTTGCCTGGAGCTCCTCAACCACTATGAATGACGCGATCGCGGCATGGCCTGAGAATGGCTGGTGCAAGCCTAGCCCAACGATGGTTCGACACCACCAATACGCGCATTCGTATTGTGCGTTTGAGCAACCGGTCTTTGATGTGAATCGGTTCTCCAATATGGGTGGGATTCTGTAAGTAATGTTCAACTCTGTAAAGTGTGACGGATGGCTATTCTTCATTAACAAAACTAGATGAAGGTTATCAGTAGGACTCTGTTCGAATTCGGGGATGAGGTGGAGATAAAAGTCACGGGCGTCTCTGGTTCTTGGGTGCTTCAGGCGTTAACACCTCTGCTTGGGCTTTCACTCCATCTCGGAGATGGGAGGCTTAAGGGCACCAAGACATCACAGCGCGGCTTCTGCCTGAAATCCTAACCACAATAGTTTCCCATCGGATTCGGGGCAGTCGCAAGCGCTTGGATCTGCGACCTTGTAGTTGGTCATGTTGCCGATTGAGCTGTGATTGCTCTTCAGATAGCCGGGCCGCCGAGCGGATGCGTTTCATGAGTAACCTCAAGTACAAATGGAGTCCTTGAGAGATATCTGCAGATTAAACAACTAGAGATGGCTTGATGTGGGTCGCCCGAGCATCTAAGTGACCAGGAGCGCTGACTGGTCTTGCCCATGGGTGAAGGAGTTGCCGCCTACTCGAGCCTTGCCCACGTGCTTGCTGGCTCGCGGCTTTGTTAACGCCGGGATCTTATCGTGGTTGGCCGTAGGACAGTTTTTGGTTAGTCGGCTACCAAGCTTGCTATGCAAACTAGACATATATTGCTGGCTATGCTACGGTAGCCATTATCGGCTCACCTTTCTGGAAGGTGGATCCGGTGAATCAGTAAAGGGGGTTTCGTGCAAACTGGTCGACAGAAGTCGGGGCAGCTCCGTCGTGAGATGTCGTACTTAGACCTGAGCTTCGCAGGGCTCGGTGCAATTATTGGATCAGGATGGTTGTTTGCGGTGCTATATGCTGCGCAGACTGCCGGTCCTGCAGCTATCATATCGTGGGTTATTGGCGGTGTAGCCTGTTTGTTTATCGCGCTCGTGTATGCAGAGCTGTCGGGGTTCTTGCCTGAAGCGGGAGGGGCAACGCGGTACCCTCAGTATTCGCATGGTCCACTGGTTGGCTTCATAGTCAGTTGGGCTGCGTTTATTGCTTACGCTTCAGTACCTGCTATTGAAGCTGAAGCGGTGGTGCAGTATGCGTCGCACTATATAAAGGGATTTGGTTCCACCGTCAACGGGAGCTTTTCAGGTAAACAGCCACTGGCGTTTATCGTCGAGGCTATTCTTCTGATTATTTTCTTTCTCATCAATGTGTATGGCGTAAAGCTTTATGCCAAGGTAAATAGTTTTGTAACCTTCCTAAAGTTTTTGACACCGACGCTGACTATTTTGGTGGTCTTGTTTGTTGCCAAGGATTGGTCGAACTACTCGGCCCCGGCAACTCATGGCTTTGCGCCCTATGGCACAGCTGGCGTATTGGTGGCAGTATCTACCGCCGGAATTGTGTTCTCATTTCTGGGGTTTCGTCAGGCAGTGGAGATGGCAGCGGAAGCGAAGCATCCGCAACGTGATGCTCCCCGCGCGATCATAACCGCGCTTGTTGCAGGCATGATAGTGTACGTTCTGTTGCAGGTCGTATTTATAGCTGCGATTCCGAAGTCGGAATTGACGCACGGGTGGGCGGGCTTGAGTCTATCCTCCCCCTTCGCTCAGGTAGCATCGGCTCTTGGTTTGGGTTGGCTCGCGACAATTCTCTATGCTGATGCGGTCCTGTCACCCTCTGGAACTGGACTTGTCTACTTCGCCTCGACGCCGCGAGTAATTCTAGGTAGCGCACGCAACGGGTACCTTGGTCGCTCGTGGAGAAGGATCTCGGACAAAACTGGCATCCCGATGTTCGCCATGGTTGCTACCATAATCGCCTCGTTGATCTTTCTGCTGCCGTTCCCAACCTGGCAGTCGCTGGTTGGCGTTATCTCCGCTGCAACCGTGTTTACCTACATCATGGGACCTGTGTCACTAGCAGTGTTTCGACGCCATCACGCTTCGGCCAATCGCCCATATCGCTTAGGCGGAGCTAATATAATTGGTCCAATTGCATTTGTCATGGGCTCACTCATCATCTACTTCAGCGGTTGGGAGACGGTCTGGAAGCTGACCGTTGGCTACGCCATCGGGATCATTATCTATCTCATCGTTTCCGCGGCACGTAGCGATCTCGCGAGGATCAATGCGCAGGCCTGGAGGCAAGGAGTCTGGCTGGTCGTCTTTATCGCAGTGTCGCTGTTGGAGACCTATTTTGGTTCCAAGCGATTTGGGGGACAGTACAATCACCTGACCGGCCTGATCCACTATCCATGGGATCTTGTGGTTGTGATTGTTCTAGCCATAGTCTTCTACTACTGGGGTGTCGCATCGGGTTCAGCCAGCAAGGATACCGAGGATGCGATCGAACGAGCCGGCCAGCTAGAGCAACCGAATTCGTCTGAGTGATATCAGTTGGTAGTTTGGGTCAACGTTTAGTTGACCACCAAGATGTGGAGTCCGATCGCTATGGTCGGGCTCCACACTTGTCTATCCCCTCGTTGAGTCGAGTGAACTCGGACCCTGGAATCGATTGGTTTTAGGATTGAATTGGCGTGTCTAGCCGGGCCTTGCGAGGCGCTGCAGGTCTGATATGGTGGCGCCGAGTTGCTGCCGATTTCATGGAGTAGTATTGGATGCGTTTGATTCTTGAGCCTTTCGCTCGCTAGATGTATTCGAAGGCTTGAGCGAGTCCAGAGGCCGATGGACGGTAGACACCGCCTTGAGCTTTCGAACCCACATTCCTCGAGGACGCATTCTGGTAGCGATGGCCAAAGTGGCCGTCAGATGGCGATCTGATTTTGTGCACCATAGCTCCGATCCCACAGGGGGCATGTGATCCGGGGATCACATGGCGCTAGTCTCACGGCACGAGACATCACCGGTAGAATCGATATTGGTTAGTTGGTCCATGGCCGTGACCTAACCAAGTTGATTGTGAAGTGGATGTGGTGTGGGTATGTTGACAGAAGAGGTCGAGTCGGGAGAGATCCTGAAGGAGGCTGCTAGGCGTCGGACTTTTGCGATCATCAGCCATCCTGATGCCGGCAAAACCACCCTGACTGAGAAGTTCTTGCTCTATGCGGGTGCAATTGCTGAGGCTGGAGCCGTCAAGGCGCGAACCGGTCGGCGAGACACCCGGTCGGACTGGATGGCTATGGAGCAGGAGCGAGGCATCTCCGTCACCTCAACCGCACTTCAGTTTGAGTATCGCGACTGTGTAATCAACCTTCTCGATACGCCGGGGCACCGTGACTTCTCCGAGGATACCTATCGCGTCCTCACTGCGGTGGATGCGGTGGTTATGGTGCTAGATGTTGCCAAAGGTGTTGAGGCGCAGACGCTGAAGCTCTTCGAGGTCTGCCGGTCGTTGGGCCTGCCGATGATCACATTCTTGAATAAGCTGGATCGTCCGGGCAGATCGCCACTTGAACTACTCGATGAGATCGAGGCGAAGATCGGAGTGCGACCAACCCCGGTGACCTGGCCAGTCGGCATTCCTGGTGAATTTCACGGGGTGATCGATCGCAGAACGGGTGGATTCACTCGCTTTGAGCGCAGTGTACGAGGTAAGACTCTCGCGCCAGAGGTTGAGGTGGATGCATCGGTTGCGGCTACAGAGGAGGGCGGCGACTGGACCAATGCTGCCGACGAATGTGGGCTACTGGATGCCGTGGGGGCCTCGCACGATCAGGAGAGCTTCCTTGAGGGGAAGACTAGTCCCCTGTTCGTCGGCTCTGCAATGAATAATTTCGGTGTACGTTCTTTGCTTGACGCAGTAGTCGACCTCATCCCATCACCAAGGCCTCGGCGAGATGTTGACGGTCAGACGCGTTCACTTGACGCTCCACTATCTGGGTTCGTATTTAAGATTCAAGCCAACATGGATCCGGCTCATCGCGATCATGTTGCCTTTGTTCGCGTGTGCTCGGGGAGGTTTGTGCGCGGGGTGAGTTTGACGCACGCCGCTACTGGTCGGACGTTCTCTACAAAATATGCCAGTTCGCTGTTCGGTTCCGATCGGTCTACGGTTGAGGTGGCGTTTCCAGGGGATGTGGTCGGTCTCGTCAATGCTGGTGAGTTGCGAATTGGGGATGCGCTCTATGCCGATTCGCCAGTCGTTTTTCCATCGTTTCCACAGTTCGCACCTGAGTTGTTCCGGCGAGTGCGAGTGAAAGATCCCGGACGAGCCAAGCAGTTCCGCAGGGGTCTTGACCAGTTGGAGCGTGAAGGCGTGCTCCAGGTTCTATACGAACTCGATGGGGATCCGCTTCCGGTTCTCGCCGCCGTTGGGCAGATGCAGTTTGAAGTCTTCCAGTATCGCATGGAGCACGAGTTTGGAGCATTGACTGAGTATCTGTCGACGCCCTATCGAGTGGCACGAGTGGTGACGGCAGAGGATGCTGCAACTTTGGGGAGAATCCCAGGAGTTCGATTACTTCGACGAGGCGATGGGACATTGCTGTTGCTTTTTGAGAGCGCAATCAGGCTCCAGACGGTCATGCGTGATCATCCTGAAGTGGATTTTGGTGCCCTACTTGGATCTGGCTTCAGCTCCCTTACCTAGACCAGGATCGCCTGACGAGTAGACAACGTTGAGTGACCTTGGTTGTAGAGTTCTGACGGGCAAGGGGAGCCCAGTAGCCAGCGAGAGGCTAGGTACAGACCTCTCCCTCCATTCAGGGGCCGCCAATTGGGCCCATACATGCCTCTAGGATCCATGTTGGCCAAGACTATTGGGGCCCCCTCGACCGACAACAGCCTATGCAACCGACAGCCTAACGGTGAGCATATTTGCAGATCTAAACCTCGCAGAGCAGGAACCGTCTGTTCTCCCAGGTTTCACTATCTCGGATTCCCTGCTTCATGTTTATCTAGGCTAACGCCTGCATGATGACCCGATTGATTCAGGCGTAAGTCGAGATGTGCGATAGCAGGACCTGTGGTGGAGTGTCGTCGTCACTAGGTGCTCAAGGGATCGCCTTCGTCGGAGTCGTCGGGGTAAGACTTAGGTGCAAGATCTTGTCTCAGGTTCCAGGGGAACAGGCACTGGGGCGGCAATAAGCTGAGAGTTGGAAGCTAGTTAAGACCAGGCATGGAGATGAGGTGGAGAGTCGTGGGTGAAGAGAACTGTTTTGCTTGCGGTGGGAAGAACCCGATCGGACTTCACTTGGAGTTTGACGGAGTCGATGGCATCGTGCACGCTACATATCGCGCCGAACAACGTTTTGTGGGGTGGGACGATGTCCTCCATGGCGGTATAACCGCAACGATCCTTGATGAGGCCGCCAGTTATGTGCCCTATTCAATGGGGTTCGTGACCGTAACGGCTCGCCTTGAGGTGCGGTATTCGTTGCCGATTCGTGTCGATGAGGTGCTCTCGATTGAGGGTCGTTTCATCGATAGGCGCAGAAACATCGTACAGGCCGAGTCTGTGATTCGCGACGCCGATGGCGTCGTGCGGGCGAGTGCGCTCGCCAAGCTGGCTGTCCTAGGGGAACGCGGGGCTGAGGTACGGGGTGCAAGACAGTTTCTCTGAAGCTGCTCGAAAATAGCAGCGAGACTGATTAGAGATTTTGCACGAAAGCATCTACGTATAGCAGGCATTCCGATCGCCGAGCAACCTCATCGTGTAGGAGTTTCAAGTTCCTTTGGTGGCAGCTTATGGTTTCTGTCTAAGAGGGAGAGGCCGACTACTGAACCGAGGACGAGAGCTACACCGGCGATCAGGGCGGGACTGAGTTGGAGGTTAAATAGAAACAGGGAGGCTATCGCCGCTGTCAATGGCTCTAGCGTTCCGACGACGTTGGCGGTCAAGGGTGCGACCGTCGCGAGTGCGCTAAGGTACAGAAGAAATGGTACCGCGGTGCCTCCGACGATTACGAAGAGTACCATCAGCAGTTCAGGAGTGCTGAAACCCGCCGGCGCATTGAGAATCAGCCACGGCAGCAATGCTACTGAGCCGACAAGGAAGGCTCCAGCGACGACTACCTCTGCATTATGTTTAGACAGAAGTTCGGTCGGCAACAGGTTGTAGAGTGCGGTGAACCCAGCCGAGATGAGACCCCATGCTACCCCAGTCAACGGTATCGCCAGCCCAGCCGATGATCCGCCTGTCACCACCAGGAACACGCCCGCGAGCGCGGCTGCGGTGAGGACGACGAGGAGCGGTCTCGGTGCTTTGAAGCGCCGGAGTGATACCCAGCCAAGGATGAGCACCGGGCTCGTAAATTGCAAAAGAGTGGCCGATACCGCAGTGCCGTGGGCGATAGCAAGAAAAAAAGTAATCTGGACGCCGTCGAGCGCTACCACTCCAAACACAATGATGGTTATGAGCCGACGCTTGTCGGTTGTGAACCGTCTCAGTGACTGGGTTCTTCCTCGTGGACCTGCCCACAGGGCGAGCAGGATGCCAGCTCCAGCGACTCGAACGGCTGCGAGCCAGGTTGGCTGGAGCTGATAGTGTTGGAAGAGCTCTTGGGCGGCAATCCCCGAGAACCCCCAGAGTATGGCGGCCACAACTATTCCGAATATTCCTGGTCGCTGGTACGGAAGCTTATATTGGGCCACGATTCGAGTGTATCGACCATGGATCGACCAGCGTGATGGTGTTGGCACTACGATTCGATATCAGTCCAAATTGTAGTGAAGACAGCGCTGTGCCAACGAGAAGTTGATGCTCGGCAGTTATCTGCTTTATTGTGGTTTCAGTTATATAAGTGGATGCGATGAACGAAAGGTGCAACCGTGAGCAGTCCGAGCGCTTCGTTTTCAGTGACGTTACGAGTGGAGATTTCAGGTTCGCGGCTTGTAGGTGCGATTACTACGGTGCTAGCCGATGCCGGAGGAGCGATTACCGCCCTCGATACCGTGGAGTCTCGTGGTGAACGGCTAGTTGTCGATGTGACCTGCAACGCCGTCAACGAGGAGCACGCTGCTGAGCTGCGTGCCAGCGTGGAAGCCATAGATGGAGCGACGGTTCGTGCAATGAGCGACCGCACACTCCTGCTGCATCTTGGTGGAGTCTTGGCCACTGAGTCGAAGGTTCCATTGAAGACGCGCGACGATCTTTCGATGGCTTACACGCCTGGGGTGGCGCGGGTGTCGCTCGCGATCTCTCGCGACCGGAGTGCGGCCCGGAACTTGACGATCAAACGAAATAGTGTGGCCGTTGTCACCGATGGGTCGGCGGTGCTCGGACTCGGCAATCTTGGGCCCGAGGCTGCGCTTCCGGTGATGGAGGGGAAGGCCGTCCTTTTTAAGCGCTTTGGCGATGTCGACGCGTGGCCGGTGTGCTTGGCGTCACAGGACGTCGACGAGATCGTTCAGGCTGTTCGAATGATCGCACCCGTTTTTGGTGGCATCAATCTGGAGGACATCTCGGCTCCTCGATGTTTTGAGGTAGAGCGCCGTCTCCGTGAGCATCTTGACATACCAGTCTTCCATGATGATCAGCACGGTACCGCTATTGTCGTCCTTGCAGCCCTCCTGAATGCTTTGCGAGTGGTCAACAAGAGCTTGGGGGATGCCAAGGTTGTCATTCTGGGCGTTGGTGCCGCAGGCGTCGCAATTGCCAAATTGTTGATCAGCGAGGGTGTTGGCAACCTTATCGCGGTAGATCGCGATGGAATTTTGGAACCTGACTGGAGCACGCTTGATGAGAGTCGCCTCTGGGTCGCACAGCACTCTAATCCACATGGAGTGAGAGGAGATTTGCATACTGCGTTGCAGGGAGCGGATGTCGTGATTGGCGTGTCTGGCCCGAATCTTGTAACCGAGGGTGATCTGCGGCTTATGGCTGCGGATCCGATCGTTTTTGCGCTCGCAAACCCAGACCCCGAGATCGATCCGGCGCTGGCTCGCCGGATTGCTACGGTAGTGGCGACTGGTAGGAGCGATGAGCCTAATCAAATCAACAACGTGTTGGTCTTCCCTGGTTTTTTCCGCGGTCTATTGGATGCCGGTGCGACAAAGATAACTTCGGCAATGGAGTTGGCTGCAGCCCGTGCGCTCGCTGCCATCGTGACCGAGGACGAGTTGTCCCCGGCCTACATAGTCCCGACGGTCTTCAATCCGGCGGTAGCTCCAACGATTGCACAGGCTGTTGAGGCGGCTGCCAAGGGAGACTGAGGCCCAGCCGTTCGAGGGATGGAGCGTTCATGGCGACCAGCGAGCGGTTAGGCGTGGAGCCAGTTCAAGGACAGCTGTAACGAGCAACCGCGGTGATAAAACGTTTATGGAGCCGAAACGCTCCCTTGTGGAGCGTGAATTCCAGAGACTCCATGGCTGCAGGTGGTTGATCCGGTACCGAGTAGTCGATACCGGTGAGACCCACGACGGTGAATGAGTCTCCGTTGATGAACTGTGGACCCGAGGTATAACAGTCCACAGTTGAGAGGACTCGCCCTGCAGTCTTATATGCAGACGATTGCGTGGTGCCTGGTGGGCTAGGGACCGCGAGTGCTTGTTGGTCTCCTTTAAGCAGGTTGGTGAAGTATAGGTAGCTGGTTGGGGAGTCATGCTGCAACGGACTCGGCGGAAGTGAGACTAGGGTGCCAACGAACGCTGGTTTCGTGCTCGATCGAGCCGCGGGAGGGTTGAAGGCCCAAAGCCCGTTAGGAAGCGAGGAGGCGTCGATTCCGCAGGTCGCCGTCACGATCGCCATTGGGGCGTGGTTCCCAATGATATAGCCAACCACAGAGCCCTTCTCGACTACCGGAGTGCCGGCGCTGACGTGGCAATGCGGGAGCAGGCTTGGGTACGATACCTTCGACCAGTTGACGTTCTTGAACTCACTGGCGACCGCCCTGTCAGCAGCCGTCGTCGGCGTGGGTTTGAGCGTACCACTCGATTTGGCTTTGACGGGTTGAGCATCTGCGGATCCACAACCGGCCAGTAACATTGCAGTGCATACGACAATCAGTGAGACCTTTGCTTGGTGCACTCCTATCAGGCTAACCTGTATGGCGAGTGGTGCTTGCAACCCGGGTCGAATGGATGCTATGCGATTTCTGCATATCCACCGTATGACGACAGGGGTGTGTTCGTTCGGCACGGATCTATTGTCTGAATAGTCATTGTGAGCGTTCGCTACGATTCATTGTCTTGCCGATCCATGGAGTGTTTCTGTTATGTGAACGTTACGAGCGTTGCGCGATCGGACGCAACACTCAGGTCGAAAGGGCCGTACGCTGTAGGATAAGAGCCTGGAAATGTATACCTATAGAGGTATTGCTTGCGTCGTGACCGAGCCTGTGCTGAGGAAGGGAGCGTTGACTTGGGTGAGAATGAGGCTAGTAATGATGACGGCGGGATCAGGGGCGCGATGGGAAACTTGACTCCACCCGAGCGTAAACAAGAGCAGACCAAGACGTTGTCTGCGCAACGTCGAAGGTACGGCGTTCTGGCAAGGCTCCTCTTTAGTTCGCTTGACGCCGTCTATGGTAAGGAGCGCAGTCTCTCAAAGTTCAAGGTACTTGAACTTGTGGCTCGGGTTCCCTACCAGTCCTGGGAGCAGGTTGCATATATCGCGATCACACACGTGTCGGATCGCGTTGCCATGGCAAGGCGGATTCACGATCGGGTGCTCGAGTCGCGGAGCCAGCAGGACAACGAGCAGTGGCATCTTCTGATTCTAGAAGAGTTGATTGCTGAGCGTGGGATCGATGAGACTTACCTGAGATACACCGTTTTGCCGCAGGTGATCGCGTTTATCTATTATCAGGTTTCGGCGCTCTTGTATGTCGTGCGCCCATCCCTCAGCTATCGCTTGAACGCTGACTTTGAGGACCATGCGGAGCATGAATATATGGAGCTCGTGCTAGAGCATCCAGAATGGGAAGAGGAGGTGTTCGAATCCTCAATTGCGGCCGAGTATGGACATTACAGAAACACTCCATGGATCAGCAAGACAATGAATTGTAGCGAACGCTCACAATGACTATTCAGACAATAGATCCGTGCCGAACGAACACA
>DAHZQE010000042.1:0-6284 GCA_027409005.1 Ferrimicrobium sp.
GCCGAGGACGGCGGGGGGTTGAAAAGTCTGCAACAAGTGGCGACGGGACCCTTTTGAACGACACAGCACAAGTCACGATATGGAGATGAGGCAGATGTGGGAACAATCCGAAGATGACTTTCGGAATGAATGTACTACCACGCACTGACACGTGCTCCGCAGCGACCTCTCATCGGAAGACCCTCGCTCCAGCACAGCATGCTCGCCGAGATCAAGGGATCCTCGTATCGCGCATCATCGTGCCGCTCTTGCCCCGCCCTCCTCGCCATGCTAGGCTCAAGCTGCGCACTTAAGCACGGCTCATAACACCCCAAGCACGGATCTTGTTATCAGTGTAACCCGCGAACAAAGTCTGGCCATCCGCACTCCACGCCAAGCTAACACACTCCGGCTCACGGCTCTTCTTGCCCACCTCCATGTACTCCGGCTTGAGCTCATCAACCTTGCTCTTCTTCTCCAAGTCGAAGATGATGATGCAGCTAGCAGTCGCGGCGCACAGCCAGTAGCGGTTGGGAGAGAAGACCAGAGCGTGGATCTCGTCGCCGGCGGTGAGCGAGTAGAGGTGCTTGGACTCGTTGAGATCCCAGAGCATGGTGGTGCCGTCTTTGCCGCCGGAAGCACAGAGGGAGCCGTCGGGGGAGATGGTGACGGTGTTGATGTAGCCGGTGTGGCCGACGTGGGCGGGTTGGATGCGGCAGGTGGCGAGTTCCCAAACCTGGAGGAGGCATGTCAGTCGAGGCTCTCGGAGGGTTGAGATGCACGCAGCACGCAACGCGCATGAGCTGATCAGTGCGCCGGTGAAGGCAAAGTGTGTCTCATAGCCCGGAGGCTCTGAAGTAGCAAATACTTTTGAATAACATCCTGTAAAGGCCGCGGGAGATGGAACAAGTCAGTGCTCACCTTGACAATCTTGTCCCAGCCAGCAGACACAATGACCGGGTTCTGCGGGGTCGGGCTGAAGCGCACACAGCTGACCCACTCAGTGTGGCCCTTGTCGGTGATGGTGTACTTGCAGTCGCCGAGCGTGTTCCACAGCTTGATGGTGCTGTCGCGCGAGCCGGAGACGATCTGGCGGTTGTCGGCGGAGAAGGAGACGGAGAGGACGTCGTTGGTGTGGCCGACGAAGCGGCGAGTGGTCTGGCCGGTGCTGAGCTCCCACAGGCGCAGGGTCTTGTCCCAAGAGGAAGACAGGGCGTAGGCGCCGTCGGAGCTGATCACGCAGTCGGAGACGATGTGGTTGTGACCGTGGAGAGAGCGTTTCGGGTAGCCGTACGAGGTCTCGTCGCGGGTCAAGTTCCAGATGATGAGGGTCTTATCGCGCGAGCCGGACAGGAGCATGTTCGGGCTTGGATGATCCGTCAGCACAGGCATTGACCTTTATGTCCAGCGAGATTCATACTTCTCGAGGGAGGTAGCCAGGCAGGTGACCCAGCCGGAGTGGCCCTCGAGGGTGCCGCGGAGGACGAGCTGTTCAGACATCGTGATGGGGCTATGTGGAAGGGAAGGTGTTGTTAGGATTGTGAATTGGCAATGCCTGGCAATCGAAGAAAGTTCGAAGTCCGAATTTCAAGTGCGCCGCGCTCGGTCGCAGCACATACGAGTCAGGCAAACGCTCGTTTCGGCCTCAGGCCTCCGAACACATGCTCGCGTTGGTTGTGACACTTTCTACATCTTCGTCCTACATCGCACTACCTCTTCCTTGGCTTCGCACTGGCGCACAATAGAAGGCGAATTACTGTGGACTGCAGCATTGTCCCCGCGGTCGCCATCGGGTCTCAGCAGTCTCTAATCCGCATAAATGGCATCAGCCGCGTTCGCCCTGACTTGATGCCCTTCGCAGACTGCAGACGCGAGTTGGAAATGAAGTGCCTTTGGTTTCAGGTCGCAACACGTCTCGGCCCCTTCACCGGAGACAATCAGTACGTTATCGATGCTGGCAGAATCTGGAACTGGACTGTGTCCGTCAGCCTCCAGCGCCCACGATGGTGTGTCACTCTGTCGCAAGGCTGCTCGGTTCCTAATCCCGATCTGTGGTCGTACAATGCGGGCGTGCTCTTCTATGATGCCGCAATCACGCTGGACGTGCCCGGCGACGAAAGCACCCGGCAGCCTCGGCGCAACGATCTCGTCTCCACGGTTGCAAATCCCTTCGCAAACGGCATCGTACTCCAAGAGAGCATCTACAAGCCGGGCGGCACTGCGATACTGGCCAACTCTCCTTAAAGGTAAGAAAGCTAGGGAGGACAGGTTCACAGGCCGCAGGTCTACTCGGAGCTTGCCTTGACGGTAGAGTCGCATTGCTGGACCCGCAGGCCCCGAGACACGTGTTTTCCGATACCTCCATAGAGCGTACGCAATATACCAACCCCGAACGTTCTCAGCGATGTGTGTCTCGATAGCTCTCTGCGACCATGGCACTTGTTCGATCGACAGTCGCGAAGATACCGTCAATCCTTCTGGCTCCATTGGCTGGGGCGCTCATGTCTTGCATCGTTTCAGACGAATGCGGCTCCCGGTAGAGTCTGGATAGCTGAGATGGTACGGAAGCGCGTTGGCCAGCAGATTTCTGCGCTTGCATTTGTCGTGGGACAGCTGGCAAGACCGATGCCGTTACCGCACAAAGCCTCGTGAACATATAAAAGGACATGGAAAGCGTCCACTGCTTAGAAAGCTGTCAAGCTCCGGACATAAGGCTAACTGATTGTCGTTGGTCCAGAGTCAGAACGGTATGTATATGTATCTCCTGTAGAGCGGCGTTGCACGCTGGGCGATCTGAACATTCACTTCTTATAGTCGCTCGTCGGAAGTCTTGTCCGTCACTGCCGAATGTCGCCGAGTCTTTGACCATATCTGCGCATTGCATACTCCCACACTTCTCCAGCAACAAGGTGGCCTGATCCAAATACGAATTCGGGTTCTGGTGTTCCGGGTTGCCGTGGAATGCAAGTACGCAAGCCTGAACGGACCATTGCACTGAACGACCGCGCCTCTGGCCCTCACGGTGCTCGTCGTGGCAACGCTCATTGTTGATTTCGGCATGCCGGCTGTACCAGGCTGCCAGCCGTCACCCGGGCCGACTGTTTCATGCTCCGCACTCCGTACTATATCTTGACTGCGTTGCGGTCGCTAGGGTTCATTCGTAAATGGTAATTGTTCTTAGCTTTTAAACCTCAAGCGTTCTAATCACGTCGCAAAAATGCGGCAATCTATGTCTGTGCTTACCGCTATCTTTGCGTTCAGCCCGGCTAGGGCAGCAGCACAACAGGATGCTTGTCCCACCAACACGACGACCCCCGAGACCGTCTACGAGCAAGCCGTCTCGATCAACACATTCGTTCAGACCAGCACAACCTTCAATCCCATTCCGGAGGTGGCGGTGACCATCACAGATGCCCCTACGAATCTCGACGGGATCACGACCTTTCATTGGAGCTCGACGTCAATGAACACAACTTCAACATCCCAGTACTCGACATCTTCCATGATGGTGCAGACCCCGGCACCCTCACTGAACGCGCTTTCGTGCTTCGCATCCCGAGCGCAGATCCTCGACAAACCAATCGACGGAGACTCGGGCGCAAACGTCAGGCTGGCGCTGTTTGGGTGGCGCCCGATGGTCTCCCGTCTGGCGACTGCACGAACAGCCCGGTCTACTCCGTCACCAACGGGTCTCTTACCGCGCTTGTCAACGGGACTACGTACACATCACCTAGTGTGGGCTACCAGATGTTTGCGCCCAGCACGATTCCCGGAGCCATTACGACAACTTTTTCGCTTGGAAGCGATGGCGTGTTGAACTGGTAAGAGACAAAATCAGATTTTCATCCAGCTGGTGTTGGCTCAGAGCTAATGCGATTTGTTACTCTTCAGGTTCAATGCACTATTCAGCAATGGCCAAGCGATCTTCTGCTCGGTCAGCAACGGCACGGTCTACGCGGTGTTCGATAAGGGTACACAGCCAGATGGGTGTTTCATCATCCAGCTGAGTTTGTTCTCCGTCAACACATGCGCGAGTGTACGATATTCGACCATTAGTGGACCATCCGGTGAGTTGACCGTCAATCGAATGCTTCAATTCGGTGCTGATCGGCTTGGTTTCGTCAGGGTAAAGTAATGTACTTTTAAGCCTTCATCGAAGTGAAACTGATCACAATGACGCAGACCAGCAGGACCTTCGGGCGCTGCTGTACGCCATTTCTTGCGCGGGTCGTCCCCAACTCCAGCTGACTCGGCCTTCAGGGACCTTCTGGTGCTTCTGGAGCCTCAGGCGCTATTGGTGCGACCGGTGTAGGCCTCCTTCACAGGAACCGAGCCGGCTGCATGGCGCTGAGACATTTCTGTGCAGGCAACCGGCCCAACGGGACCACAAGGCCCGACCGGTGTGACGGGTGCTACGGGTGTAAGAGACAATTTGCTTTAAAGCGCGTCCCGCTCAGTGCTGACAGATGAGAACAGGCTTCTGGCCCAGCTGTAGGCGCCGACTCTGATGCCTTGCTAAGGTCTACTAATGTGCGATAGGGGCCGTCGGGACCACAAGGTGCTTCCGGAGTCGTTGGCGTATGTACACTGCAGCCATTACAAGGACAGTACTGACACTGCTCCGACAGGCGTCGGGCGCAAGCGTATAGAGAAGTCCGGCCCGCTTTCAGATCGTGTACTCATTTGCTGCTAGAGAGCGTCTGGGAGCTCTGGACAGGTTGGGGCGACGGGGTAAGCACTTCCGATCTTGTCAATAACGAATGAACGACTGACTCCGTGAAGCGCGAGTGTACGGCACTACACCGGTGATGACCACTTCCCTCGCTCACATCCCCATAGGGAGCCAGTGGTCAAGCCGGCGCTGCCGGGCCAACAGGGTAAGCGAAACTGCCCATGTGCGACTTTGACGCGCACTTTTACATGTCGCAGGCCTACTGATACGTGTCCCGACCCCTTGCTTCTTTCGGAGCCCGCTGACTTGCTATTCACGGCCCCGAGGACCTCAGGGGTAAGTATGTTGCCAAGACCTGATTGATATGTTGCTCACCTAAACAACAGTGCAGCCGGCGTCCAAGGGGTTGCCGGGCCTACCGGGCCAACAGGGTCAGTATTCGGGCTCGAGTTTTGCAACATCGGTCACTCACGCGAGTTAGTGTGACTGGGCCAACCGGACCTCAGGGGCCTTCGGGGTAAGGAGGCTTGTCGATACTTAATCGGACTGCTGCTGATATATAGCATAGTGCGACTGGTGTACAAGGGGTTGCAGGACCCTCTGGACCGCAAGGAGCAATTGGTGCTACCGGAGCGACAGTGAGTGGAACTGTGCAACGGGCTTGTCTTTAGGAGGAGTAGCTAATTTTTTGTCAGGGGTAAGGAGCAGTACGTAACCACGGTAACGTTATCGGACTGACCAAGAGCAGGTCTCAAGGTGTCCGAGGCCCGACTGGTGCATTACTCCTTGGCCGAGAGTCTTGCGCAATCGAGCTGACGAAGTACATGTCCAGGACCTACAGGGCCTTCAGGGGCAAGCGGTGCAGTGGGTGCCACTGGCGCAACAGTAAGCCGTTCCCTTGCTCGAGATCAGACCGGTGTACGGCTAACACACGGATAGGGGTGAGGAATGCTCAGCTCCGTGGAGGTTGGGCTCCGCTGATCGATCAAAGACCAACAGGTGTCCAGGGACCGATAAGTAAGCCTCCGCTCCCTGCAGCCATGAGCAAGTAGCTGACGGCCAATCTTCATGCAGGCCCTTCAGGACCATCCGGAGCTACTGGGTAGGACCGATCTACTGTCCGCTCTTTTTGGATCTCCCTAACTCAGACTCACAGACCTGCTGGTCCAAAGGCTACCGGCATTCTCTTTAGTTATCTAAGCTGTTATGTTCAGACTGGAGCGAAGGGATCCAGCACGGGTCTGGCACTCGCAAACTGGAACGCCACGTACTCGACTCAGGTCGACAGTCAGTGTAGCCAGGCATGCTTCGGCGGTGGCTACATATACTTTGGCACTGTGAGTCCGCCTTCCTCGTGGACGGCATGCATCGTCCTTCAAAATATTTTGGGATCCTGCGACTTGTTCGACATTGACGGACTGTGCTGGCGTCCGGAAGCTGACCGCGCGGTAGGTCAATAGCGGGACAGGGACGGCCGACTGCTGGTGCGACAACAACATTGCTTACGTGACAGCGTCAGTGCTTCCGAATCTTTGGTGAAGGGGCACGGCTGACGACTCTATAGCATGGCCGGCGTTCTGGGTACTACGTCGGTCACCGGAGAAGCTGGCGAGCAGAATTGCCAGCCGTGTGC
>DAHZQE010000054.1:0-3486 GCA_027409005.1 Ferrimicrobium sp.
GGCGGACCAGGTGTGCGATCCTGGACAAGATCGACCTCTCTTGGTTCCCCTCTGGCGAAATGCGGGCCAATGAATGTCGCAATGCGCGCATAATCGACCACCGGCAAGGGCGACGACAAAGGCGAAAAATGCGACTGCATCGTTGTCTCAGTGACTTGACGTGGCGGATGTGGTCGAGGCGAAGCGCCAGAAAGCTCTTCCGTTCCGGGCGTAGAAAAGATGATGCGGATCGCTACTTGTGCCGCCGGCACGTGCTCGGTGTTCGTAGGCTCATGATGCCTGCCATCACCGTTGCCCGCAACCGTGACCGGACCCTCCACATTCAAGGTTGCAGGCTGCGGAGAGTGCATGCTCGGCGATCGCGACCGTATGGCATTGCCCAAGGCGCATTTTTCAGAGAGTGCGCTTGACATCTCCTTGGATTCATTCGAATATACGACGCTGTGCGACCGACACAAGTCCTGATCTAGACTTTTTGGGAGCAACTCTGGAGGACCATCGTGCATAAGACTTGGGAAATGTCTCGTCGGATCATAGTACGCAGCAGCCAGCCCTTGGCTTGGGATCCGATATATGTTCAACCGGGTTGAACTTGCGTCCAGCGCACCAGGCGCTGTATCAGATCGTTTGAATACCATGGGGCGAACAGATCCAGTGTCGGCTGGCGCCGACCTCAATCCATTATCGCCAGGCGCACGATTGAGAAAGATCTCGCCTGCATGTTCATCAGCGATTGGCATATCAGAAGCGTTGTCAAGCATTCGTTGGCGGTCTTCATCTTCATCCTCATCCAAAGCCTGTGGCGACTGCCAGAAGAACGGCGAGGTGATCACATTCCACCAGCCGCGACTCCGCCGAGGAGTAGGTAAGTGCGACCTGTCACAGCTTTGGTGAAGCGCGGGAGAAGCATCCTCCTCGAACACGGTGCAGGAGTCGACACCACAATCTCGCCCAATGTCTTTGCCAACTCCGATCGAAGGCTTTGTGGCGCCATAGTCCGCGACAAGCGGTAATGGTGGCACAGGTAGAGTCGCGACGAGTTCGGTTCGTCTTGGGGCACAATTTGTGTATCTCGAGTAGATGCTGGAGGATGGACGTGGCCCACGTTGAGCATCTTTCGGTGACTGCGGGAGTCCGAAATCCTCCTTGGCAGGGGTGATGACGATCGTAGGCGTCTGAACCGCTTTACAATCCCGAAGCTTGTCATGCGCCTGATATGCGGGGTCTGCGCCGGTAGCATGGTCGGTGACAGCATCCTGCGGCAGACCTATCCCAATGGTCATGGCACGATCTGATAGCGGGACTCCACTGACCAGATTCAGCGGAGCAGGCCGCAAGCCTTTGATTCTTCGATGCAAAGGGCCTGTTTTTTTAATTGAACTGGGTGAGATTCGGATGTCTGCTGGAGGTTTGGCGGGTGCTTGACCTGATGCTGAGCGTTGAGCTTGGGCCCGGCCTGGCAACCTGCTCGCAATCTTCGCCTTTAAGGTTGCTTGCTTAGGTCGCCTCGCTGCCTTTGCTTTGGCAATATTGACAAAGCTCGATTCGGGAAGCTTCGTTTCGTACGGGAAGATCTGTTTCGGTAGTTGACTCGAAGCGCTGGTGAAGCTCGTATCAATAACCAGTCCGGGCCTGCCGCGTTTGACTGGAGTCTGTCTGCTGTTCATCATCGAGCGGAAATTCCAGTGTCATTTGTTTGAATTTGTTAGGGAAGGTGAGCGAAGTGCAAGCAAAGAAGCAGCACGTATTATTCAATTGGTGGCCCAGAAAGATAAGAATACGCCAACAAATGCAGCACATAGGAAACAGAACAAGTTAGGAAAGAACAAGATGTGTAGAACAGAATACTACAGTTGCAGGTCAGCAGCGAAGCCTTGATATGAGACTTCAACACTAGCCGTATCCTGGGCCTGTGGAGACCAGCGTTAACTGAAACTTTCCCACGAACGCGCAAGACGTGGCCATTGGAGGCAAGGTGCCACTGAGCCACTGCCGGTGGCTTGTGCGATTGTCTTGTGGCTAGGCCGTGGTCTCGCGCAATTGGAGATGGCTGTTGTCGTGTTTCGAGGTAAATCCGGCTTGGGGTTTCGGTCCAGCCAGGGCCAATCAGCAAGCCTCCAGGAAACCTCGTAAGCGCCGTGCAGATGTCTGCGCGGCTGTTGACATTTCCGAATTCATTTCTGCGCGGGAGACCGTGGCGCATTTCATTGTATGTTCCGCGAGGAGAATGAGACTGGTGGACTGGCCATTGGTGATCCCCTGCGGGCGGAGGGATGGTGCTGCCTGAGAGTGAGAAGGTGAGGTCGAAAACGGGAGGCTGAAATTTGCCCCACTATTCTACCGGGCCGGTCCTTCTTCCTCCGCCCGACGTCATCTTCCCGGCATGCAGAATGGAGGCGAGGCGAGTGCTGCGCGCATTAACAGAATCAAAATCAGATTTTTGAGAGAAATGTGCGCAGAAGGGCTATGTTGGACACCTCGATGTTGCAGGAGAGGGACGGGGTCGGTCATTCTGGGCTAGATCACGAGGCGTGCTCCGGTCACAATTAGCGCACTGGATTTGCTTGGCCAAGGGAGGAGGCTCAGATGCATGCTGAGCAATGCTCCGTCGCCTTCCGCCTCCGCGACCTCACCGTCATCATCCTTTATGCTCTGCGTAAGCACTTGGTAGGGCCAATGTCTTCGATTAACTGCACATCATGCACACTTTATCTTCAAGAAAGCCGGTGTAGTCCGCCGCGCATTCCTTGCTAAACACAATCCAAAGCTTCGAAATTGCCGGGGATCAAGGTACAATCTTCACTCTACTCACCATGGACTACAATACCCCCGACTTGAATAGCTGGCCAGCTAAACTGGTGCTCCGTGTGGGCAAGAAGCTCCGGTCCAACAAATCTTTCACCCAGGGAGCTATCGCGAAGAACAATGCCCGAGAGATTGAGCGCCGGCAGAAGCGAGAGCAGGATTATGCTCGCCGAAATGGGTGGGAGGTACGATCTTCCGTAGACACTGCAGCATCAGGCAGATCCCGGCCTTCATTTCAGTCTGGCGTGAATGAACTCGGCGAGCGTGAGTACTCGATCTTCAGCGAAGCGCCCACGCTGGTCGAGCACCGTGATCATGGCGAAATGATGCACAGCCTGGCGCACTCAGACTCCTTTGACGAACTCCTCGGCCAGATCGAGGCGGCCAAGAGTAAAAGTTCCCACTATGACTCTTTCGATGTCGAGAAGCTCCGTGCGCTGTCGGCTAAACACGAACGACTAGTGGAGCGACTGCCTGATGAGATCTGGCGACATATCGCATAGTATCTCTCAGTCGCTGATGCTGCGAGTTTGACTATAGCGACAAAAACCTTGTGGAGCAAAATTGGACCTTCACCTCTCGAAGCCCTGAAATTGCCCGAGAACCGGCACCAGAAGATCACCTTCCTTCGCCACTTGGATCGTCACTTGCCACGACATCTCATGTGCTTTCCCTGTGCAA
>DAHZQE010000067.1:0-8199 GCA_027409005.1 Ferrimicrobium sp.
ACACACACACTCTCTCTCTCCAGTGAAACCCCTCGTCCATATCTGCATTACATCTCAGAAAGTGCCAGTGCCAGTGCCAAGTGCCAGTGCCAGTGCAAGTGCGCGCCAGCGACGTCGACTCGCAGCACCGCGGGCGCCAGCAGGCCGCGCGTCCCCAGTCCTTGCCAACCTGACGCCGGGAGGGGCTCCAAACAAGGCATCAACGATTCGACCACCACCTTGGCAAGACTAGCGACTCGCCGTCAGACCATGAGCAACTCTCCCTCCGACACCATCAACGCCCGGGTCAAGCCTGACCTCGACATGGACACCTTTTTCGACTTCAACCAGTCTACCACCCAGGCCTCTCCCATGATCGGCTCCTCCGCGGATGCCATGTCTTCCTTCGGCGACAGCAAGGAGAGGCAGCAGTACAACGGCCCCAGTCACGCTTACGACCAGTACAAGCAGCAAGTCGGCCTGCCGATGGGCAGTGTCGCGAACCTGCCGCCGATGAGCCAGCAGCAGAGTTTGGAGGGCTTCAACTCGGGCGTTGCCGGGGACATGGCGTTCGACAGCGGATTCGGCGCGGGGTGGAGTTCCGGCATCGACATCGACTCCGACATGGCCATGGACTTCGGAAACCCTGCATCTGCCATGCCGGCCATGTTCTTCCCGTCGCCGGCAGCCAACGACGCCGCCGCCAACGACAGCTTCATCAACCCCAACAACATCCAGGAGGAACATGCCTCCACCGTCCGACTATGGCCGGGCGTGCACTCCCAGCGTGCACAACAGGCTGCCATGCAAAAGGCCCTGCAGGTCCAGGCCGCCCAGCAAAGGCAAATGAAGCTGCAAGCGCAGCAGGCTCACTACCAGCGTCACGCGTCGAACGCGTCGCAGAGCCAGATTCCTCCGCAACCAACGCCCACGTCCACCAGCAAGCGCGCATCTCATGCCGCTCCAACCGATCCGCATGTCGAGGAGAGCATCTCGCGTCTGCTCAGCCAGATGAGGCAACAGAGCAACGCGTCTGCTGACGAGGACGGTCTGGACATGCTACCGCACATTGCTCGCCTGAAGAAGGACGAGGAGGAGATGGACGAAGACGAGCGCCTGCTCAACTCCGAGGAAGGCAAGAAGCTCTCTTCCAAAGAACGCCGCCAACTCCGCAACAAGGTCTCTGCGCGCGCGTTCCGCTCTCGACGAAAGGGTAAGTGCCCGTCATCGCTCCCAAAGTATGCCTTGCCGATACTAACGTATCTCTAGAATACATCTCTCAACTTGAAGGCGAAGTCGCAATGAAGACGCAAGAAGCCAACCAGCTCCGCCACGAGAACCAACAACTAATGCAAGAAAACGATCGCTACCGTGGCCTCATCGAGACTCTCCTCCGCCACAAGGCCTTCACGCCCTTCATCCAGGACATCAGCAACGACCCCGCTGTTCTTGCTATGCCGCAGCAGCACACTCAGCATCTGCAACCTCAGCCGCAACAGCAGCAGCAGCAGCAGCAGCAGCAACCTGTACCTACGCCAGCTCCGCAACCTCAGCAACAGCAGCAACAGCAACAGCGTCAGGAGTCTCAACCCGACGTGAAGCCTGAGTTTCTGAACTTCGATGCATCACAATTGCAGATCCCGACGTCTCAGCCTTCGGACTCGCAACAGGTTTCCCTGGCCATGGTCCCTGAAGAGAACTTCTCTAAGCTGAACTTGTCCGCTTCAGGGCGGATGAACGGTCTGGATTTCACATCCGGCTTCAATAATTCTGTGAATGCCTACGCTGTCACCAACTTGCCCCCTGGACCTGACCCCAGTGACCTGCTTCTCGGCTTGCAATCGCCTGCTGTTGACCGGTGGGCGAACGGGAGCATGAGTGGCTTGCTGGAGAAGCTTGACGGCGCTGCGAGGAGGATGGGACCTGCTTTGGGTTGAAGGGTAGGTCGAAATTCTTTGGAGTCGACCTTAGGCGAAGGGTTGGAAGTAGGTCCGCAAAGGATGATCCCCACCCCTTGGCATTGCATGGTGGAGAATAGTCTAGCATAGAGTCGAATCCATAATGCATCATCATCGTTCCATCCGCCCTCCCCGCTGCGGGTCGCCAGCAGCCCGCACCTGTCGATACTATGGTCTCGTCCTCCTCGAACGCCGCTTCACACCTCTCCGCGGCTTGGCATAACCTCCCCTCTACCAGTGCCGCCTAGCCTTTCGCAAGGCAGAGTGTACCTCTTGACGGCCGACTGCTTGATTGACGTAGCCGCCTCCGAACGCGAGCACTGGGTCTGCATCACAACGGCGCGACGCGCCATAGCAGTGAGTCGCGACAATGTCGGAGAGACCGATGGTCGAAGAGTAGATGTCAGGGAAACCAAGGTCGGAGAAAGCAACGCGTCCGAGACACCGATGTCTGGAGACCCGTTCTCCCATGAATGGAAGACTCGGTCTCTGCACTCGAGCGCGCCATCTTGCCTTGGTCCTATCAACGCCTCGTTCCTCGACTTCCTTTCCAACACGCCGCTCTCCAACACGCCGCTCTCCAGACACCCCAGCCTGCGGAATCAACTTAAAACCATCGACACATCGCTCGAGGGCATGCTTTCAAGCACCCGGCTCGCGGGCAACGCCGCCGCATACCGAAGACTAGCACCATCGGGCAAACAGGCAGGCAGCCGACCAAGAGCGCTCAAACGGCAGACACAACCCCTCGACAACCATCCTTCCGGCTACCCCTCCACCTTTGTTTGCTGATCCAGAACTGGACTGCCGCTGCTCCCATCGACGATGTCCTACCATTCGAGCCAGGGACGAGGTGCGTCCTGCCTGCTACTCGTGACCAACTACGTCCACTGCCCACCTTAGGAGATCTCTACCTCGTATGCCATCAGGCTCGTGGAGAGCTGATTGAATACGAAGTCGAAGACAGACATTGCCAAAATCTGGATCTATATCGGCGCCAAGGCTAACAAGTCTAGTGCGATTGGTGCCGGGACGGGCGATGACTCTGGGCCAAGGCCAGGTCCTGTACGGTCGAAATAAAGGACGCGATGTTGCTTGACTACTTCGCCCACCACTTGCCAAAGTCGGTACGGTCGAGACCTTGGGTGCGGACGGGATATGTGCAAGTGTCGCTGGAGCTGCTTGGCGCTGATGAGAAGTTGAAGGATAGTGAGTGAGAAAAGCCGTTTTGGAAGGAGTCGAATGGTGAGGAGAAGGGATTGGAGCGGAAGGGGTAGATGGGATAAAGGGAGCCATACCCTAGACCTGGCTGAGGGTATCAGTGTGGCATAATAGTGATTGATGCATGTTGTCGATTCAGGACGGTGAGAATCATTCCGCGGATGAGGACGTTCTTACTCATCTGACATCAAATCAGGCCAGTACTGAATCTCAGCGCATGAAGGCATGATGATATATCCGGGGGAAACACGGCCGATGTGTGCGCGCATAGCGCCGTATCTGAATGAAGAACCGGGGCACATTGGAGCTCTCACGTGATCAGACTCACGTGAGTCTAGCGGAGATTGCCTGCCGCCGCGCGAGCCGGTGAGTGTGGGGAAGCTCGAGCAAGCGACCCCGTTCCTCTGGGCCGAGGGAAGACACGACAGCTGAGTCGCCGGCGGTGACATGCGAGGGCAATGAGAAGGCGAGGAGTCTTGCAGTGACAAGAGTAGGAGAAGAAGCCTTCCACCCCTAAATTCTTTCCTGCATACCAGCTGTCGCGCCGCCCGCTGTCCTCAACCCGACCCGTCTACAGCAACCATGTCCGACCCCGTCTCTGAGCCCGGCGTCCCCGCCCACGCCGTCAACGTCCCCGCGCCGGCGGACAAGAGTGTAGCGGCGGAGGTCAAGAAGAGGGCGCCGACGCTGGTGCACTACGCTGCTATGCCTGACCGAGTGATCCTGCGCTTGAACAAGTAGGTCCCCGTTCTGCGTCGATCCGAGCTGTGGGTATCAGCTTATACGATTCGGCAGGTTGCTCTCGGCACCAGGGGGTCTGCTGGCATTCTTGTCAACCACGAACTATACCCTCTACCTCCTCGCCTACCTCGACACCAAGTTCACCCCACACATCCGCGCCCTTGTCGCCAAGCTGCTCAACCGCCCAACCCCACCGGTGACCGCTTCGACGGCCGTCTCCCCCATCGCCTCCCTCGGCGCGCTCCTCTCGAGCACGCGCACGACCCTGCGCCTGCTCGGCCTCTTCCCAATGTACGCCTGGCTGCGCCAGCTCCTCGCTGGTCCCAAGCCGGGCCAGGACGGCGTCCTCTATGCTACGAGCTTGACGCAGTGTCTGCTGTACATGGGCTTCCAGTTCCTGGAGAACGTCGCCTTGCTCACCGACAGCAAGGTCCTGCCCACCTCTCTGACCGAGAAGTACACCGCCAAAGCCACACCCGGTGGCAGGACTGGCACGGCCAAAATCTACCTGTACGCCTACCGCGCCTGGTTGGGTGGCATCCTGTGCGACTTTGTCCGTTTGTTCCGCGAGGCGCAGTTGGAGCGCGACAGGAGGGCGAAGGGCGAGGTCAGCACGATGGAGCAGGAGGAGGTGGATGCGAAGTGGTGGTCGCAGGCCATCGTGCCAATGGCGTGGATTCCGATGGCCGTGCAGTACTCGAAGGAGTCGGGACTGCCCGGCTGGAACTTGGGATTGATGGGACTGTGCGGTGGTGTGGCTGGGATGGGCAAGATCCGGGATCTGTGGGCGTCCACCGCTTGAGTGAGCCGGGGGGAGGTGAAGGGGGATTCTGTGGACGAGGAGGCAGGGCAAGTGAGAGGTTTTGTGAATTGGAGGCGGCCAGGAAACGAGGACTGCTGGAAAATGAGATTTGTGGTAATTGCAAACCGTAGCTGGCAATGAAAGCAGGCGCAAGCGGCGGTGTTGGATACTATGTATGGTGCAAGATTGCCGATGTTCCAATAGTCCTCCGTACATAGTGCTGTACTCTTCTCATTTTCGTGCTTAGTCTTGGTTCATCCGTACCAACAGCACCTGCTGCCGACCTGTAAGAACTGCCGCTACCTTGTCTGGTTAGTAGCCTATGGATCGCCCAATTTTTCAACCCGTGATCCCCGGCGTCCTCCACTCGATAAGAGGGTCCTCACATGCCACTTGCAAACCAACCTTCACGCCCCCTTTTTCCACTAGCCTCGTTCTCGCAATTCTGAAGTCTCCCTCCATCGACATCTCTTTTGCCACAGCATTGTGCGGCTCGATCAAAGCCCGAAAATGCGGGATATGCACGCGGCAGACACACCAGACTTCCACCTCGGGCGGCTCGACGGGTACTACGTGCACGTGCGCTTTGTGCATATCCAGTAACTGCTTTTTGAACTCCAGATCCTCACCGGGTCTCCGCGCGTTCACGAAATGCCAGAATTCAATGTTGCTCATTTCATTCAATGGCTTGATAGGCTCGTGGGACGAAGCGGCTGATGCTTCGGGTCGAAGGAAGTAAACGCTCCGTAACCCATCCACAATCTCGGATAGCTTGGTGTCCCACCAAGCCTTTACATTCGAATCAACAGTCGCGGCGTGATTCCAGCGCGTCGATGCAAACCGGATAACTAGGTCCCGTACGGAAGGAAAGTCGGCTCGTAGACTCCGGTGGGTATCTGAGGAGGTAAGGTAGGGCATCCAAAGGCGGGTGTCCTTGATGTCAATGTCGAAGCGAAGGCTTGAGATGTGTCGACGACTGAGGTTGTGCTCTGTCATCGCGCGTACAAAGATATTGGCATCGGTGGGGTGGGAGAAGGAGAGCTTATTGCTCGAGTAAAGCACCGGCAGGGCTTCAGCATAGATTGCGTGGCAAAGTCGGAGTACTTGAGGTTGGAGGTTGTACTTCAATTGATGATCCAGTCCGCGTGGCCATGGTACGTCGAGAGCAGACGACAGGCAGTAAGCATAGATACTATCGCGAAGTTCTCGGGGAAGTCTGAACAGGGGGCTCTCTACGACTGAAGCGGGTAATTCGACAATATCGCTAAGTTGGTCCTGAATGGCTGGATGCGGTTGGGAGTCTGGCATCTCGAGATCTTCGCCGTAGTCAGACGACGAGTCCATGGTCTCCCGTCGTCGACGAGTTGCTTGTGGCGGAAAGTAAGAGGCGCTGCCGGCGCGACTGTGTGGTGTTGCAAGCACGGCGTCGCCCGTACTGAGATATGAGAGCGAGCGGGTGGAGAGAACAGATTCGCGCCAGAGATATGGGTCCATGGCCAAGGCAGAGGAAGACGTTTTGCGGGTTGCAAGTGGCCAAGGCAAACTCAAGGTAGAGCGTAGACTGCCGGTTGGATTCCTAACTCACCGGGAATCCCCAAGCTAGTCGCGGCTGTGACCGAGCCAATGGAACGCAGGTCTGGGGTGATCTTCCGTACGCACTCTGACTTGCCATGTGCATGCAACTGCTCCTGCGCGTGCCCGACAGTATTTGGGAAGGCTTCTCGGAGAACATCGCCAAGCCCGGCGTACTATACTACGGCCATGGTGTCCGTGAATCTCCAATGCCAGACAGCAGGCGGGATCTGACCAGACAAACTCATGACTGCGGCCCTCCCCACCGGGTAATCTGCCCACTTCATGCTGCAAGTGGCTTGCATCGAGCCCCCGCGTACGCAGCCCTTTTGCCACTCCATCTCGCTCCCGTCCATCTCAGCGCATGTGGTACCGGCTGTCACTCTTCACAGATAGACGACGAGCTCCTGATAGCTGGGCGCCAAGCATTCCGACGACCTGGTAGAGAGCCTCGCCATGCTAAGGCGTCTGCGCCGGAACCCCACCCGCGACAGCAACGCCAGCGTGTCTGCTTGTCCAGACACCGTCTTGCCTAGTCGTGCGTCACTCCTTGGCCTGCCCCCGGAGTTGCGCAATGCGATCTATGAGCACCTTGCCGCATCCACGACACTTCGGCTAGCATCAGCGATGAAGAAACGCAAGAAGCCACAGCCCGCCGGACTATTACTGGTCAGCAAGCAGATGCTTCGTGAGTACGAACCGATACTTCTTGCCAATGCGCAGCTAGTCATCCGCATCTATCATTTGGACTTCAGACCGGCAATCGATGGGATCGATGCACTCCGCGCCGATACACTTGACAGGATCTCGTCGAACAAACGGCTGACACTACAGCTTGCTTTACCTGCGCCGCCGACAACGAGCGAGCTGATTTCACTCTCTGATTGGCTTTCATACCGAGCGCCGTCAACAGCTCCCGGCACAGGCGACCCGAGCTCCACTTCGGTGGTCTCTCCTGGATCGCTCGGAAGGAAACCGAGTGCTTACTCTCTTCACTTCCATTACACAGCGAGTATCAAGCCCTCCCGCATGACCTCTGGCGGACTTGCAGATCCCGTCAATGTCAAAGTCGTGCTACTGAGCACTCTGCTTCGTGTGATCCCGGGCATCAATGGCAAAGGGATTAGGGGCGAAAAGCGACAAATGATGCTCGATTTGGCTGACTACAAAGACGAGCTGCTAGGCCTAGAGAAACTGAGTCCAAAAGACGCTGATGAGAGAGTGGTCAAAATTGCAAATGACAGCGATGCACTCGAGGTTATCCGGAGGAGCTACCTGCCGATCCAGCTGAGATGAGAGAAGAGGCGCAAACTCCTGCCTTTGGATCATGATTGCCATCACTTGCCTTTATCCAGGGCTCATCTCAAGCAAGCAACACGAGCGACCGTCGTAGAAACCCTTTGTGGTGCCAGTCAACTCTCCCTACCTCGTTCTCGATGCCAGCATCATTCTCCATCTCAGCAAACCGTTCATAGAATCACACCCTCACGCTCGAAAGGACAGGAAAATCGCGCCGACGAAGAACGTGGTACATGCCTTCCAGAGGGGCGAGAATCTGCCCAGCTCGGAATTGCGCAACGAACGCTGCGCTGCGAAGATGATCAGGTCGCCGCGAAGCAATTCCTGGCCGACGCCCTACGGACGGTGAGCGCGAGCACTCTCGTGGTTGCCGATAAGACGACACCAGAGGCCAATTGGCTGCCAGAACGTAGATGTGCTCAGATGCCTCAAACCTCCGACGTGCCTAATGACTAGGCCATCATGCATGCTGAACACAGATTCGGCACGTGGTCGAGGCGGAACCTGGGTGTCAGCGGCAAGAATGACTGCTGCTAGACGCAATTCTGGCATTCGTACCCTCGTGAGGACGGTGGGAACTTGGTGCACCCCTCAACACCCGGAGATGTTGCGCTGAACCGGCGTGCC
>DAHZQE010000078.1:0-5577 GCA_027409005.1 Ferrimicrobium sp.
TTTACCACCAGCTGGCCAGACGAACAGCTGCACATCTTTTCATTTCGGTACTTGCCTATCACATACTTTGTGCCATTGAACTCACTCTCCGGTCCCAAGGTGACAAACGACGCTGGTCAACTGTAAATGAGGAACTC
This sequence comes from Ferrimicrobium sp., assembly GCA_027409005.1. GTDB lineage: Bacteria > Actinomycetota > Acidimicrobiia > Acidimicrobiales > Acidimicrobiaceae > Ferrimicrobium. Next base: position 138 of record DAHZQE010000078.1, read on the forward strand.
TCCACCCACATGAGAACGACGATAGTTCTAACCAACGACAAAGGCGTTGTCTATCACCTTCGCCACTCCGGTGCTCCAGAGTCAAATCAAAAAGAGATCTACCGACTTCTCGGAATCAAAGACACTCTTCCACGCATAAAGACGATTGCGACACATTTGTAGTGTCCAATTGAATAACGACAACTCGTCTAGCTGGATCAATGGGTTGATTTTCGGAAACTTGGGCTAAGGCATCTGGAGCAGTCGCAGCACTCGTAAACCCAAGATATACGTCTCCAACCTGTTCAGCTTGTGGGCACGGACAAGACGAGAACCGCGAGAGCCAAGTGGTCTTTTGCTGTAAGTCCTGTGGGCATAGAGAACATGCGGACGTAAATGCCACTAAGAACGTTCTTGCCACAGGACTTGCGGTCACAACGCGTGGAGGACACCTGGTAACAGACCCAGTGAAACGCGAACTGCCAAGGAGCATCAGCTCCTCGGGAATCCCCCGATTCATCCATGGGGAGGAAGTCAAAATTGTTCTCCAGAAAGTCCTGTCTTGCGATCTGCCCGAGTTCCCAAGCCTTCCCTGCCGACGTGACAGCCTTTGGCCAGCTAAAGAAATGCCACTAACACCTCAGTAGTGCCAGCTCAATGAGAATCCCTTTGGGCAGCAACCCCTTTTGCGGCTTCGAATAGCTTGTGCATTTCACCTAGAGTCTCCGCGAGATCCACACTCGCAGAATCTCGCAAACCTGGAAGAATAAGTTCATTTTCCCTGGCAACATGATCCGAAAACAATGATAAAAACCGATTGGCGTGCTCTTTAGCTTCGGCTTCAGTTGAAGAACTCTTCAGTTGCGCAAGCTCATCCACCAGGGTCTTGTGTTCTTGGGTCATCTGCTCTATGAGTTCTGTAAGTCCGAGGTCCCTCGTGGCGGCTTCATAGATGGAAAGCTCTTCGGCAATAGCGTGAGGCACCACCTCTGAACCAAGGTAGTGAATCAAGTCCGCCTTTGCAAGCTCCTCGGGCTCGCCGTTGTCAACCATCAGCTTTGTTAGGCGAGTGACCTCTCCAACAAGTATCGCATGGTGAGCAACTATAGCATTGAAGGCCTCTTTCTCTGTAGTAACCATTTCGTGCCTGCCTTTGAATCTAGATCTCCAACAACTGACTTCTCTAATGTCTATTTTCCAGTCTAAACTAGAAAAACATCGCGGGAAAGATCCAATGTGCGTAAAGGGATTTGAATCAACCCACGAATGCTCAGCGATGCAAAATGCCATCAGGCTTTCAACTCGAATGCGGATGCCATGTGAATGGTCATCTGTCAAGCGGACTCCAGCGCCTGTCCGGTTTCTCATTCGGGCTTTGGTACTCGTGGCAAAACAGCGAAGCTGACAATCAAATGGATGAGACACAGTCGTAAGGATCAGGTGGATGGCAATCCTGCAACCGCAGATGGAGTAGATGGCTCAAAAGGCAAATATGACAGATTCAAACATTGAAATAATCCGGGTCTACGATGACCCCGGTCGCTCAGGAGACGAGCAGAGAGTATTAGTGGATCGCCTGTGGCCCAGAGGCCTGAAAAAGGACGCCGTCGATTTTGATGAATGGGCCAAGGACGTTGCCCCGAGCACAGAGCTGCGCCGCTGGTATGGGCATGTTCCAGAACGCTTTGATGAGTTCGCCGATCGCTACAAACAAGAGCTGGCTGCTCAGCCAGCGGCGGCAATCGTCTCACGGCTGCGTCATGAAGCTGGTGCTGGACGACTGATTCTTTTGACCGCCACTCGTGACGTGGCGCACTCGGGTGCCGCAGTGCTCCGGGGGGTACTTCAGCAGAGCCGGCCCTGAGCGTGGGAGACTGCAGCTTCGTCATTGCAGCACCAGACTCCTTCCGCCTTAATCTCACCGTGTGGGCACTGCGCCGCAGGCCTCACAATATGATCGACTGCTGGGATGGCCAGGCATGGCAGCGGATGCTTCAGACCGCCGACGGCCCTATGGAACTGACCGTGACCCAGGAGCAGAAAGAAGGCCTGCGGTTGCTCGCAAGCGTCGACCGGCCCGGAATTGAACCCAGTTCTGCAATGCTCGCCGAGGCCGAGCGCACTGTGATCCGAATGCTGGGACTCGATATTCGCATGGATGGCTTTTATGCGCTCGCGAAACGTGACCAGCGTCTTTCTCTGCTCGCACGAAAATTCATCGGCATGCGTCCTCCCCGCTTTCCGAGCACCTTTGAAGCGCTCGTCAACGCAGTGGCCTGCCAACAACTCTCACTCACGGTCGGAATCCACCTCCTGAATCGTCTTGCATTGCACTTTGGCGTCACCTCACCAATGAGTGGAGTGCCCGCATTCCCAAGTGCTCAGCAACTGGCAGACGCTGATCCCGCTGCACTGCGAACACTCGGCTTCAGCGGAGCAAAGGCAAAGACGCTTGTAAGACTAGGGCAAAAGGTCACCAGCAACGAGATAGATCTTGAGGCGCTCGACCACTCGGACGACCATGTCGCCCGTGACACACTCATTGGATTGCCAGGCATTGGACGCTGGAGCGCGGAGTACACCCTTTTGCGGGGGCTGGGTCGACTCGAGATCCTTCCCGGCGACGACGTGGGCGCACTGAACAACCTTAGGCGCCACTTCAATCTGGCCTCGGATAGCGGATACGACGCAGTCATCGCGCTGTCCCGCGAATGGTGGCCCTACGGCGGACTCGTCTACTTTCACCTGCTTCTGAACCGCCTAGCCGACGAAGGGTGCCTTGAGCCTTGCGCTGGCATCTGAAAAACATGGCCGAACTGCAATGAGTGACGCCAAGAAACCTTTGCCTGACGAGGACATTGCGCCCAAACTAGTTCCAGATCCTCGAGACTGAACGAGATCTTGCATTAGCAACCTCGTCTTTTCGCGAGAACAAGTTGGCAATTTCCACCACCTCATCGCTCACCGTCTTGGTCCGCGATGCCCTTCGACCAGAAACGCAGTCGAAAGCCGGTGGTTCACGCAATGGCTCACCGACACTCTGGACAATCAGCCGGTCCATGCCTGGCTGGCAAGTCACCGAGGATCAACCGAGGCCCAGACGGCCATCTCAGGTAGCGCCAAGTCCAGTTGACAAGCACTACCACACGATTACGAAAGCCGATCAGATAAACGAGATGGAGCAGCAACCATGCAAACCAGCCAAGGGTTCCGCGCACCGATAACCCGCTGCGCAGTTGGGCGACGGCCGAGCGACGCCCGATTGTCGCCATCATCCCTTTGTCGCGATATACAAAGCTTGTCGTAGGGCAGCCTTGAATTATGTTGAGAATCTGACGGGAGGCGTGGTCGCCGGATTGCATTGCAACTTGGGCTATCTGGGGCAAGAGCATCAGCTCGCTTCTATCCCTGGAGGATCGATTCTTCTGAGAGCTGCCCGAGCCGGTAATAGCAGCGGCATCACCAATCACAAAAACCTCAGGGTTTTCCCGGAGCGAGAGATCTTCACCGACCACCACTCGTCCCCCTGGACCTTGGTTTGGAAGGCCGGACGCTATCGTGCCGTCAACAGTGACTCCGGCTGCCCATATCACCAACGCCGCACCAATTTTCTCGCCACCTCTCAAAGTGACACCTTCTGCCGAAACGGCCTCAACAGGAACTCCCAGCCGGATCTCCACGCCTTCTCTGCGCAGGCGGCGCTCTGCATAAGCGCTTGCCACAGGTGAAAACCCCGGCAACAATCGCTCTTGCGAATCTAAGAGTACAACTCTGGCACGTTGAGGATCGATGGGCAGGCAGTCGTGGCTGATGGCAATGTCAATCAGTTCTGCCATGGCCCCGGCGGTCTCTACTCCAGTCGGGCCTGCGCCGACCACGACGATGACCGGCGCAACAGCTGCTTCCGATGCAAAAGTATCGGCCCTTTCCAAAACCGCCAGAACCTGGTTGCGTACCCATCGGGCATCGTCGAGTGTATAAAGGAATAAGGCGTGCTCCCTTACGCCGGGCACGCCAAACACGGCTGCAGCAGCACCACTCGCCACAACGAGATAGTCGTAATCGAGCGTGAGGCCACGATCCAGACGGACCGCACGCGCAGGAAGGTCGAGCCCTGCCACTTTAGCGTGTATGAATCGTACATTTGGAGTCCTGCGGAAAATTGTTCGAACGGGGTAGGCGACGTCTGCAGAATCAAGGCCAGCTGTGGCCACCTGATAAAGCAATGGTTGAAAGGTGTGATAGTTGTGCTGATCTACTACTTTGACTTCGACAGGCGCGCCAGCAAGCCTCCGGGCGGCTGCCAGACCAGCAAAACCTGCACCCACTATTACTACGCGGAATACCATTTTTCGTAAATTCTTCTAGTCACCACTAGACATATTAGGTTATATCGTGTTACGATACAACTTCAAATAGCTCGCTCATGTAAGACATTCATCAAAAGCAGCTGGAATAGCGAAAACGCGTGACTCTCGGTAGTGCCATCGATAACAGGGTCGTCACGCCAGCAAGTGAATCTTCTGAGCCATGTCGACTTCGACTGGGGGAGGTTGTTGAATGAGTATCTCTTGGCCCGTAGCTCGCCAGATCTTGAAAAGAGATCTTCTCGGACGTGGCCCATCGGCTCAGTCCCGCACAACGTCCATGCTCGAACCGCGCACCAAGACCGCCGATGAGGTAGTCAAATCCATCTGTCCCTTCTGTGCGGTTGGCTGCGGGCAAAATGTGTACGTGAAAGATGGCGCTGTGACTCAGATCGAGGGCGACCCCGACTCGCCGGTGAGCCTCGGCCGGCTGTGTCCAAAAGGTGCAGCGTCCAAGCAGCTAGTCACTAGCCCCGATCGCTTGGACAAGGTCCACTACCGTCGACCCTTTAGCAACCACTGGGAAGAGCTAAGCCTCGACCAAGCCATGAACATGATCGCAGAGCGCGTCATCAAGACCAGGAAAGAGACTTGGCAGTGGACCGATGAGCAGGGGCGGCGTGTCCGGCGAAACTTGGGCATTGCGAGCCTGGGAGGAGCAACCCTCGACGACGAGGAGAACTACCTCATGAAAAAGCTTTACACAGCCCTTGGCACCATACAGATCGAGAACCAGGCACGCATCTGACACTCAGCAACCGTGCCCGGTCTGGGTACATCCTTTGGACGTGGAGGTGCCACTACTTTCCCTCGCGACCTCGTCAACTCCGACTGCATCGTCATTGAGGGTTCTAACATGGCAGAGTGCCATCCCGTTGCCTTCCAGTGGGTGGTCGAAGCAAAAAAGCGTGGCGCCACTATTGTCCACGTCGACCCACGCTTCACTCGCACCAGTGCGCTGGCGGACATCTTCGTACCGCTGCGTGCCGGCACAGATATCGCATTGCTCGGTGCTCTGGTAAACCATGTGCTGACTAACGACCTCTGCTTCAAGGAGTACGTCGCTGCCTACACAAATGCCTCTTCCATTGTGA
>DAHZQE010000099.1:0-4363 GCA_027409005.1 Ferrimicrobium sp.
GCACAAGACCAAGAAGTATGTGTTCAGTCCCGATGTAGTTGTGATGAAGGAGCTTGGCCTCCTCTTGGGCGAGCACTAAGACTCGGCGAGCACGATCCGTAAAACGTTCGAACAAGTTAACTGCCTCCTCATCGAGATTCCCTGCCGGAGTCACCCGGCAACACAACCTCGATCTATATTCCCATCAGTCTAGTCAACACCAATGACGAGCTTTCCATGCCCGCCAAGATCATGAAGGTTTCAGCAGTCTCCTTTGACTGACAGCTCATCGCCAACACTATCCAACCAACCTACCTCACCGCAATCCCCTGACGATTTACACCCCACAAGTTGACAGCACCGCCGCTCATCTCCTGTCTCGTGCACTCGCGCCCTATTTGTCACAGCTGCTTGTCTCATTCCTGACTGCTATCGTCTCCCTGAAGGGCAAACACAACCACGAATTTATCCAATCCTGAATTATGCCATTTACCAGCCCATCGGTCATCTATTGGCGACCGGCATTGTGCTTACATCCCCAGAGCCTCTAGGGTAGAGGTCGGTGGAATACGAAATCAGTCTAACAGAGTCCTGGATGAGCCGATCCTTAGTCCTTCTCGAGGAACAGCTACGCGAGGTCGCCACGACAGGCGACCCGATGATCAGCGAAGCGGCAACCCATCTAATAGCAGCGGGCGGGAAACGGGTTCGTCCGATGATCTCCTTCGCCGTTGCTCATGCCCTTGGATGGTCTCCCGAGAAGATAGCATCGTTCTCCGACTCCGCAATGGTGCAAGGCGCAGTAGCTGTAGAGCTAGTCCATCTCGCATCGTTATACCACGATGATGTCATGGACGAGGCGAGTGAACGCCGAGGCGTCCCGAGCGTCAACCTGAAGTTTGGCAACTTGATCGCCATCGTGACAGGAGACTTTCTACTCGCCAAGGCTGCTGGTATCTCAGCGCGACTGAGCCAAGAGATCGCGACGCTATTAGCTGATACCCTTGCTCGCATGTGCGAGGGCCAAATCCTTGAGGTGGCCGCCGCTCATCGACTCGATCGCAACCGAGCAGAATATCTCGCCGCCATCTCCGGTAAGACCGCATCCCTCATGGCTGCATCTGCTCGCATTCCAGCGCTGATTGCGGGCCTCGACGACGACGAGGTGACCATGTTCACGGAGATAGGCGAATCGATCGGGATGGTTTTTCAAATTCGAGATGACATCATGGACATCTTTGCACCGAAGGAGGTTCTGAAAAAAGAGCCTGGCCAGGATCTCGTCGAGGGCATCTACACATTGCCAGTCATACTCCTCCTCGCGGACCCAACCGCTGGGAAGACGCTATCCCAACTGCTCCCGCACGCCAGTACATCGAGGAACCTTCGCCAGATCGCAGAGCTCCTCCGTAGCTCTGGAGCTCTGGGAGAGTCACTTGCTGCAATGGAACAGTACCGAGACCGGGTTACCAAGCTAGTTGCCCAACTCGATCACTACGATTTCAGCTGGGTGATCAATCTCCTCGCGCAGCTCATAGACTCCGCCCACGTGGCGGTCGGTCAAGGAACTGGATTTTTGCGGCTCGCCACCTGAGAGGCCATTAGTTCCATCTCTGGCCGGGTAGTAAGCTACAGCGACTCTGGCCGAAGCGCAGGAAACGCAATGACCTCCTTGATGTGAGGTGCATCTGTCAAGAGAATCACCAGACGGTCGACACCGATACCGAGTCCACCTGTGGGCGGCATGCCATGCTCAAGTGCACGGAGAAAGTCCTCATCGAGCACCATCGCCTCCTCGTCACCCTGCAATCGTGCCTGCGCCTGCTGATAAAAGCGCCTTCGTTGTTCGTCGGGGTCGTTTAACTCCGAATACGCGGTGCCGATCTCCCGTCCGAGTATCACCAGGTCGAACTGCTCAACACGACCAGGCTTGGATGGATCACGGTGATCGCGAGCCAACGGGGAGACCTCCTTTGGGAAGTCGAGCACGAAAGTTGGCTGCACAAGAGCAGACTCGACTAGGGCCTCATAGAGCGAAAACAGGACACGGCCAGGGCCATCACCGGTCTCGACCTTGACACCATGCTCGGCTGCGAGATCAGCGAGACGTTGACGACCGTGCTCAAGTAGCACCGGTTGCCCAAGCGTCTCAGACACCAGCTCCTCCATGGTCGCCCGCCTATATGGTGGCGCAAGGTCGATGATCTGACCTTGGCAGGATACCTGGAGAGAGGCCCGAGCTGCGAGCGCAGCATGTGAAATCAGCGTCTCGGTGAGCTCAATCATCCCGTAGACGTCGGTGTAGGCCTGATATACCTCCAACATGCTGAACTCCGGATTATGGCGAGGGGACAGTCCTTCATTACGGAAATCACGTCCCAACTCAAACACGCGCTCAAAACCGCCAACCACGAGACGCTTTAGGTAGAGTTCCGGTGCTATCCGCAGGAAAAAGTCAGTATCGAGCGCATTGTGGTGGGTCACGAAAGGCTTCGCAATCGCGCCCGATGCGATCGGCTGCAAAATGGGGGTCTCGACCTCCATGAAGCCACGATCACCAAGGTCGCTGCGCAGTTGCGCCACGATTCGAGACCTTAGCTTTAACCTCTCGCGCACCTCAGGATTCGCCCAAAGATCGACGTAACGCTGCCTGTATCGAGTATCGGGATCGCTGATTCCCCGCCACTTATCACCAAAGTTGCGTCGCGCATGCGCTAGGAGCTGCCACGAGACAACCTCTATCGACAACTCGCCGCTTCTCGAGGTCATCACCTCACCGTTCACGCTGATCCAATCACCAAGAACGCGCTGATGTACAAAACGATCGAAGTCGGCTGCTGTCTCACGCCTCAACAGCAGTTGGATTTTCCCACTTGAGTCAACCAGATCGCCAAAGGCCAACCTCCCCTGTCGACGAAAGCGCATTAGCCGCCCGGCGACGGTAACCCCTCGCCCGCTTCTCGTATCCGCCGGCAGGTCTCCAAAAGACTCGACCAACGAACCGACAGCCTCTACCCCGACAACCTCATAAGGTATAGCCTCGTCAGCAAACGCCTCGGTCTCATGCTCCATCGAGCTACCCTCCTTCGCTAATCCGAGTCGCCAGATGACGGTTCCGCTCCCACGTGAGTCTAAGACCATGAAGCGTTAACCATGGCTCGACCTCGGTGATGGCGGGTATGAAGGGGGCCAAAAGCTCTGCCAGCCCGCCGGTCCCGATCACGGTAGCCGCCCCGATGATCTCCTCGGTATCGGCCACGATCTGGGCCACCTGACCTCTGACACCATAGAGTACACCAGCCTGGATCGACTCTACCGTTGTCTTGCCTATCACCGATCGCGGCGCTACTAGTTCAACCTTTCTCAACGCCGCCGCCCGTGACACCAGCGCATCCAATGAGACGATCACTCCAGGGCAGATCGCGCCGCCGAGATAGTCTCCGTCGGCGGTGATCACGTCAAAGGTGGTAGCGGTACCAAGGTCGACGATGATTGTCGCGCCTTGATAGAGGTCGTGTGCACCCACGGCGTCGGCCAGCCGATCAGGTCCGACCTCGTTCGGGTTGTCGTAGAGCACTCTCAAACCAAGGTCAAGTCCACGACCAAGAACCAAGGGTTCGACCCCTAACCAGCGGCGTGACAGATCGATCATTGCTTGAGTCGCACTGGGTGCAGAGGAGGAGATGATGACGCCGACCATTTGTTCGGACAACGATAGGCCACAAACATCGACAAACTGGCGCAGGAGCAGATAGATCTCATCCGACGTTCGATCGACCCTGGTGGCCAACCTGAGGTGCTCTAGAAGTCCATCTTCGGCACGACGTCCTAGCTCAGGGCGGCTCAACTCATAAAATCCAAATACGGTGTCCGTGTTCCCAATATCAACCGCGAGCAACAGCTCTCCCATAATCGCTCCTTCCTGCGGAGTTCAGCATCAGCCAGCGTTGGTCGGCTGCGCTCCCATATCGTTAAGCAACCGGCTCGTTCATACCCAGCGACTACCGACGGTATCAAAATCGGCAACCTTGACCACCTCGTCGGGATAACCGCCGACATAGCCAAACTTCATCGCCAAATCAACATCAACCTCAGCGAGTGGAACGAGGACAAAGGCGCGCTCAGCCACTCGGGGGTGAGGAAGAGTCAGCTCGGTACTCTTAATCGAAAGACCAGAAATCGCCAGAATATCGATATCCAGTGTACGTGGGCCAAAACGCACCTGTCGTTCACGCCCATAAGCAGCCTCGATACGATGAATCAACGCAAGTAACGCGAATGGCGATCGGTGCCACTGAAATGCCATAACTGCGTTGAGATAGTCTGGCTGATTCGGCGGCCCTCCGACTGGAGCAGTCCTATAGAGAGACGAGACTAATTGTTC
>DAHZQE010000100.1:0-5271 GCA_027409005.1 Ferrimicrobium sp.
CAACCTCGGATACGACATAGGGAGAGAAGCCAAACATCGCACCCCCCAGCACCGCCAACCACCTACGTTTTTTCAACATCAAGTTCCAACCACCCCTAAGCCAATCTTTCTGGTGTTGCCATTTGCGCAAGTGAGCACGACAACAACGTCTGAGTATTGGCAGGCTGTCGCCAATGACGATTTCGCTATGACTGGAGGCAACTATGGCTCTCGCCCAGTTGGAGTGGGTGTCTTCACTGACGGACCCACTGTCACACGACTTGCATTTGACTTTTACTGTGTCGCCACTTACGGGAGACTTGCTTATCCGTTGAACGAAGTTGGCAACTTCAATGACTACCTAAAAGAACATCATGTCTCTGCAATTGTAGTTGGGCCTGAGCCACACGAGAAAATGATGGTGGCGGTGGTTGAACGTCTCACTCACACGCAACCAAGAGCGACTCAAGGCGTTTTTCTTTGGACTGTACCCTTGAATGGGTTCCATCGTGACTCTGGTTCGACTGAGGGTCCGCGTGGATAACCATCGAGCGTGTCGTTTGCCCGATAACTCCCCTGCGCTTCAATCTCGCGTTGGCTGTATTCTGATGTCGCTTGCGAGCGTCGCAAGCCAAGGGAGTTGGATGTTGTCGCGCGTCTCTGGGTTGGTGATAGGCAGTGGTAAGCGACTTGAGCTACTTGTTGTTGTGCCTATGTTTTCTCTGGTGAGAGTTTTCGAAGGGCAAGAGGTAGGCAAGTGATTGGGGGTCAGCACGTCGTGGTCGTTCTACCCGCTTACAATGCAGCGGGAACCCTACGAGCGACGGTCTCTGATCTGGATCGCGAAGTGGTTGACGACATCCTTCTGGTAGATGATGCCAGCCATGATGCCACTGTGGATGTTGGCAAGAGCTTGGGATTGCGTGTGGTGCAGCACGAGGATAATTTGGGGTATGGCGGAAACCAGAAGACCTGCTACCGCGAGGCGCTGGCAATGGGGGCGGACATAGTGGTTATGGTTCACCCCGACTACCAGTACACACCGAAGCTCACGCCGGCGATGGCCGCTATGATCGCTTCGGGGGAGTACGACGTGGTGCTCGCTTCTCGCATTCTGGGTCACGGGGCGCTTAAGGGAGGCATGCCGCTTTACAAGTACATCGCCAACAGATGCATGACATTCGTGGAGAACATCTTGCTGGGTGCCAAGATGTCGGAGTATCACACCGGGTATCGCGCCTACTCAAGGCGAGTTCTGACCACACTGAGGATCGAGGAACTCTCCGATAACTTCGTGTTCGACAACCAGATACTGGCGCAGGTCTTGGCCGCGAAGTTTCGCATCGGCGAGATATCGTGCCCAACTCGATATGAGGCCAATTCCTCCTCCATCGGCCTGCGTGCCAGCATTCGATATGGCCTTGGGGTCATGAACACGGCCGCCCGGTACCGACTGCACGTTTGGGGGATATTGCGGACACCCTATCTGGTGTCTCAATCCGATAGAGACGGTACCGCTGCATCTGTGGTGCCGGCGGAAAAGAGCTAATGCGAGGCGCTTCGCAACGCAGCATTGGCGCGCGCGACATCCAACGCTAGCCGCGCCTGGCGTTCTGGAGAAAGGACGAACTCGTTGATTTGGGCGGCGCACTCAATTGCTTGAGAATACTCGCCCAGTTCTATCAGAACCGCCACTCGGTGCATGTTGCTGTTAGTTGTGCTGAATTCTGTGTGCTGGTCGTTGTGCGCGTCCCCGATACTCGATGCCAGCGCGTCGGCTGCGTTGATATGCGCCAGTGCCAGTTCGTCGTCTCGAAGCTTGGCGGCTGCTATCGCGCCAGAGAGCAGCAGTGCGCCGCGGCGATCAGATTGTGGGTGCTTTCGTCTAGGTGGCGAGGACTCTGACTTAGCCTTGATGTCTCGCGAATCAGATTGGAAAGCCTACCCACAAGGTCTGCGTACATTTCCTTGTGGGTGAGTCCCCAAGCAACCTCTATGTCGTTTCCCATGTGATCTAGATTTGGAAGTTGGGTGGGATCATCGTGCGCTGAGTCCCGATCGCTGGGGGTGAAGTTGTAATCAGACAACGCCTGATGAATGGCTACAATTAGTTGTTGTTCACTTGCCTCTCGTACCTTGCTTGGAGTTGCCAACCTCGGCTTGTTCATATGTTCAGTATAGGGCAGCGCCGAGTCAATTGTGTGCAAGGTAGCGTTTTTGACTACTGGGTTCTTGCAGGTTATCTGGTTACGAAGTTTTGAGATCAAATGAGACTCTTGACTCGATTGCGAGATTGCCGTTGATAACCTAAGATCGTCGCGTGGTGATCTTTGCAAAGCGGTCTTTTCCTTCTTCACGTAGGTGGTCATGACGACAAATCGGAACTTGCGCTTTTTACTGGCGACAGGGCTCTATCTCGCGTTGGCGATACTGTGGACCCTACCGGTTTGGGTTGGCGGGGGACGTTTACTCGGGGTTGGCCTCGGATACGGAGTTGGAGATCCCATTCAGCGTGCCTGGTCTACCGCTTGGACTCCGTTTGCCATTTCGCACGGAATCAATCCGTTCTACACAACCTTTCTGCATGCTCCGTTGGGGCTCAATTACATGTGGCCTGCACCAGATGTGGCATTCAATCTTCTTGCGTGGCCGGTTACCGCGTTACTTGGGGTTGAATCAGGCTTCAATGCCCAAATTGTGATTGGGATCGTCGCTTCGGCGCTTGGCTTCTATATGTTGGCGTTGCGTTGGACTTCAAGGTGGTGGTTGGCGGTGCTGGGGGGTGCGATGTTTGGCTTCTCTCCCTATGTCGTATCCGAGGTTGTTATGGGGCATTCGTACCTCATGGAGATGATGGCCATTCCTGTAATCGCACTGGCACTTGACGAGATGCTTCTTCGTCAATCTTGGTCACCACGCAGAGTCGGATTTCTCTTGGGTGGAGCCGTGACTGTCCAGCTTGTTACCTCGGAAGAGTTGCTTCTTGATGTTTTCATTGTCGTCGTGCTTGGAGTCACCTTGCTCGCTCTATTGAATCTAGATGAAGTGCCAAAGCGATTTGGGTATGTGACGAGATGTATCCTGTGGTCTGGACTCCTGGCTCCAGTATTCGTGGGACTGCTCGGCTTTCAGCTTCTTGGTCCAAATGCTCTTCATGGAAACGTCTTCGATGGTAGTGCCTGGACAGCACCACCCGTGACGTTCTTTCTTCCCAATTCATATCAACTTCTCACCACTTCCTCCTCCTCCTATCTAACCTGGAGATCATTTGCCGGCCTGCCGGAACTCTCAACATATATCGGGCTTCCTGTAATCGCGATGATGTTGATCGCTATAACTCGCTGGCGTTCCAAGCAACTTGCCTGGTTGAGTGCAATGATATTGGTATCCATTTGCCTAGCAATGGGTGGAATGTTGATCGCGGCTCACTTCATCTCTTTGAGTCTTTTGTTCAGCGACATTCCGGTTCGCTTTTCAGCGATAACCGATCTTCTTGTGGTGTTGATGGTGGTGTTCGTGGCGGATTACGGTCTATCGGCCTGGCGATGGCCAATGCGCTTTTTGCTGTGCTTGATTGTCGCTAGCTGGCTTCCTGCACTTGCGGTGCCGTTCAGCTCGCCTTCAGTTCCGAAGTGGTTCAGCGACGGCGTCCATTTGCGTTCATCCAACTCTGTTGTTTTGGTTTTACCCTATGCATTTAGCCCGCAGACGGATATTGCTATGCTTTGGCAGGCTGAGTCAGGCATGAGGTTTCGCATGCCCGAGGGATACTTCACTGGGGAGTCCTTGGCCGTCGATAGTTATCACGACAAGGGCGCACTGCCGTTCATCAAGGAGCTTATGTCGCTTGACGCTGGGAGCCTGAAAAACAAGTCTCATGCGATTCTTGAGAGGTCGGCTCATCAATATTTCCGCGATACTGGCGTACGATATGTGGTCATTGGTCCCAGTGCCCATGAACGGGTTCAACTTCAAGTCATTCGATCGTTATTGCGCGTAAGGGGACGAGAAGTGGCTGGCGTGTTCCTGTTTAATGTAGGCGCATGACAACTCGATTTGACAAGATCTGCGAGACGAAGTTGAAAGCATTTGCCTTTCATTGTAGCTATTGATAGCATTGCTTCGTGGACAAACCATCTCACCCATTGATGTTTGCGGTCTTGGATATTCTGGGTACCTCCTTTGTGACGATTGGGTTTGCCATGGTACTTATGGGTGTCTTCTACTCGGCCTTCTTTCTTGTGCTCTCAATTCCATTTCTGGTGGTCGGAGTGATTGCGCTGGTGGATGCGGACGTACACCAGAAGGAGTGGCTGGGGGAGAATTGCGGACAAGACGATCCGTGGCGGTGATCGAGACGGCTGCGTCGGCGCATTGAGGGTGTCGAGCTATTTGCGGCGAATGCGCCTCGCTGATAGCTTGACTTGCGAGATGTTGACGCGACGCTTACTTGGGAAATCTTCATGGGCTGGATGGGGATTGCCGCTCCTGCTCTATGTTGCATTAGCGCTGGCGTGGACACTGCCGGTGGGCGTGGCGCATGGGGCGCTCCTGGGACTGGGACTGAACGATCAGGTTGGTGATCCAATCCAAAAAGCCTGGTCTGTGGCCTGGATTCCATTTGCGCTGGGTCATGGTTTGAATCCAGCCTATACGTCCTACTTGCAGCGCCCCTGGGCCAAAGAACTGATAGCCGATCAACGCCAGAAGGATTGACGTGAAGGGCAGAGCCCACACTGTGCAGCGGCCAACGTAGTGAATCCGCTCGCGGCTTGGTCTACCGTTCAGCAACAGCAAAACCAATATCGCCAGCACCCCAATGATCACGCAGTCAAATAGCAACTCTTCCGAGGTCACTGCCTGGATCGTGGCCGCAGTACCAAGAAGAATGCCGGATGAGCGCGCCCGCCAGCGCTGCTGGATCAAAATTTCATCCACTGCGATTGCCAATAGTGGAATCGCTGCCACTTCCACCAGATAGGAGTGCCCCATGACCACCTCTGATGCAATGTAGGGGGAGAACCCGAACATGGCACCCGCCAGCGTAGCCAGCCATGCGTTCCGGGTCCAGCGTCTGGCCAACAGGTAGAAACAAAAAGCAGAGGTGACAATCCCCAGGGCGATTTCGGCGTCAAATCCCCTCGCCACTCCCCACGCTGCGGTGATGGGCCACACCGCCAGGTTGTACAGAATATCAGGGGGCGGCCACAGATAGTTGATGCCCACGGGGGCGTGCAAGTAGGACGTATAGGCTGGATTCAAACCATGACCCAGCGCAAATGGAATCCAGGC
>DAHZQE010000110.1:0-6893 GCA_027409005.1 Ferrimicrobium sp.
ACACAACCGTCGTGGAAACACACCCAAAAAAGATTATCTGGTAGCGGTCGAAGACAAAATCACCATCTTGCGCCACCGGCAACTGGAGAGATCAATCGCCGTCAACAGTATGTGCTACCAGCATTGTTGCCCCAACAGATCATCACAGCCGTGCCGTCGGGAGCGGACTTGCACTGAGGTGAGGTAGCAGCACTGCTGTACTATCAACACCCATCAAAATGGCAAATACTCCAAGTCAACACTCGGCAATAATCCCTGTTCATGTTGTCGATTCTCCACTTTTTACCATCTGGTATAGAATTCTATGAGAACTCGAAAAGCCACGAGAGAACACCGCGTCGCTCTTATTATTGCCTAAAGTATTTCTATGGCTCTGTATATTTCCATGGACTACTTAAGTCGACTCATATTCACGACCATAACGTCGTCGCCTCTGTAGCAACGCAACCGGCATGGGTATCCACAACGCCGGAGACCGATGGCAGCGCCTAGGTAGTCTCACGTCTCATCCAGCTGTCGCTGTGTCTCCATCGACTCCCACTGGCCGATCGATCTCGGCAGGCAAGAGGCGTCCGAGGTTGAGACCGACCAGTCCGGCGAGGATAGATCCGACGAACACAAGTCCGACCCACGAAAGTGGAGTAGAGCTGGCAAGCAGCACCCCGGCTATCGGTGGTCCGATGATGGTGCCAAATGACCAAACTGTGGAACCAAGCGCGTTATACCTAGCGCGTAGGCGATCAGGCGCAAGATCATTCGGCAGCGCACCGGCAACCGGACTCAGCAACGCCTCCCCTAATCCAAAGATCCCAAGAGATAGTGCCAGCGCAATATCAACATCTAGATGTGACAATCCGGAGACATCTGCAATACCTGCCATCAACCAGGCGAGCGACCAGAGAACACCAACGCCGGCGAGCATTCTGCTGCGGCGCCACCGGCGAGTGAGGTGGGCAACCCCGAGTTGCGATACCACAATCACGCCAGTGTTGACTGCGAAACCTATGCCGACAATCCTCGGACTGGCATGGACAATTACGGTAGCATAAGCCGCCCATCCTCCATCGATCATTGCATAGCCAAAGAATACAAACAGTGCCGAGGCGATCAACCAAGCCAGAAAGCGCCGGTCGGAGAGCACGGTTCGGTACCCAGCCTTGGCTTGACTCCCATCTCCGTCAAGCTCGGGATGGTTTCGGAAACCCGACCTATGACGGAGTCCGATGCCAACTATGAGTCCAAAGAGAACAGTTGTAAGTCCATCGACTAAGTAGATCAGCTCAAAGCTTGCCGGTCGATGGAGCGAGACGACCGAGCCGGCGATCAACGCTCCGACTCCCAACCCACCATTCAAAACTCCAAATCGCAATGCATATGCGCGTGGTCGATTCGGCCCTGCGAGTTGACTAGCCACCAGTGCATTGAGCGCTGGCCAGATGACAGATTCACCGATCCCAATCAAGGCGACTACGATCACCGCGGAGAGTGGGGTGCGAACCCTCGCAAGAGCGACGGTAGCCATACCTGAGACCAGCAAGCCACCAAAGAGCAGGCGGCCTACACCGATTCGATCTCCCACGCTCCCTCCGATAGTGCCGGTAGCTAGTCCGGTGACCCCGGAAACGGCGACGACAAGTCCCGCTACTGGCAAACTCATATGGCGAATACTGTGTAGGTAGACCACCAGAAAAGGCAGAGTTAGGCCACTTCCGATGGCTGACACTAATGTTCCCACTAGAACGAGTCGCCAGCCATGACGATCCTCTAGAACCTCGCCACCCTCGTCAACTACCACGAATACGGAGGCCTAACATCTTCAACCACGATGTCCATATCTTCACTCATACCTCTTTGACGTCCCATCCGATGGCGAGCGAAAGACCATCACCGCTTGCTGGCAATTCTAGCGATCTCGAAGACCGGTCGAGGTGATAGTCTGCTCTTCCAACCCAGATGCACTCCCTTCGACTGCGACGTCTGTCCGACCACGGCATCTAGCCGCGCTAGCCTCCGAGTAAAGGTTTAACGATCGACTACCGGCTACCACCAAGACGAAAGGGAGTAACATGACTTTCGCGCAAGCTACCCAACACGCAAACGATAGTCGCTGTAGAACCACAACATGGGTTTTCGCCGAAGGAGCTGCGACCGGCCAACACATCCACGAGTTCGACTATATCGTCATCCCGGTTACCGGCGGCAGCTTCCACGTAGTCGACGCAACGGGTGAGACCCACGACATGCACCAAGAGGCCGGAGTGCCCTACGTTGGCACGAAGGGGACAGCCCACAACGTGATCAACCAAGGCAGCACGACGGCCATCTTCGTCGAGGTAGAGCTGAAGGAATCCCTCTAGCGCTTGCCTTCTAAATTTCAGAGCACCGTAAGGGGCCGTCCAATGTCTCCTGAGTTTGAACGCGCTTGCCTTCATATCAACCTGGGAACATATCCGATAATCACCACTGCGGTAAAGATTAGGAACAATCCGCCTGAACACTTTTGCAGCATCGACAGACTTACCAGGCTCGTAGCCCGAACCGACACAGCCAGCTTCATTCGCAAAATAGGGCATCAGGGGCCGTGGTCGCCAATCACGTCCTATAGGCGTTATCGCGATCGATAGCCATGGTCGAGTCGAAGGCGTCCAAGAACTCGCAACAGATTCCACTACGATAACGACAGTTCGACTTGACTTTTTGCCATTATCTTCTAGACTATATATGTGAACTATGGGAGGTAGTCATGAGAACTACAACGGTGGGACCATTAGGAGGCATGCTCGTACTAGCAGCCTCGGGGATGTTGCTCGCTGCCTGCGGATCTAGTTCGACTGCCAGCACGCCAACGAATCCAAACAAAGCCCGAGCGGCCGTCTTGACCGCCTACCACTACGTCCGACACGAGAAGTCCGTCTCCTTTACGGGCACTATTTCGGTTACCACCAACGGTGGACCGATCTCCACAAGCATTAACGGCTACGCCGTTGCTGCTGGCAGCGGAGCCAAGTCAATCAACGCGATGCTAACTGAAACAATTTCGATACCAGGGACCGCTCGCAACCTGACCATACACCAACGGATTGCCAATGGCGAGATCTTTGAGCAGATCCCTGCATCCGAACGCGGTCTAACTACCTTGAGTGGAGCCACATGGGTTCAGTATCCGTACACGCCGAAATCCACGAGCGAAGCTGCGTCATCCACCCAGACCTACGCAGTCAATCCCACTGCCACTCTCCAACTTCTTTTAGGCAAAGGCGCGAGTCAAATAAAAACACTGGGCAAAGACACCATTGACGGACACACCACAACCGAGTATGAAGCTCAGATCAACTTCGTCAAAGAGCTGGCACAGCTGAAGCAGAGCAGCAATAACAGCATGCTTTCCAAGTCGCTAGCTGGCCTAAATTTTGACGGACCAGCGCAGGCGAAGGTGTGGTTAGACAACAGTGGGAGGGTCCGCCAACTCTCACTTACGATCTTTGCCTCGATCACCAAAACCGGGAGTACGCCTAACCTGCCTCTCACCATCACGGTCAGCGCTGACTACACCCATTATGGCGCACACTTCCCGACCATCACCGCACCAACCAGTGGCGTCATTCCACTCTCGACCTTTCAAGCCGATCTCGCAGCGGCACATCCCACTACCGCCTCCTGACCAACACGCTGAATGAGTGGTCATACAACGATCTCATCGTTGGTCTAAGAAACTCTCCAACGTAGTCTCGCAGTTGAATCCGTTGGGTTGAGGTGGATCGACTTGAACAACCACCCGGTACACGTCCTCTCGGCGATCGCGAATGAGATCATTACGCGCCGTCACCGACTTGTCGCTTGCTCTCGACGGCTCGATATCGGTCACAGCAATTCCAGTCTGCTCAGCCGACAATGGTGTAATCACTGGATATCCATCAGGTGCAATAACAGTGGAGCAACCTGTCCAGTCTACGCCACGTTCCGTCATTCCTCGATCCGCGATCGCTATCCAAATCCCGTTCGTGGCTGCACTCGCCTGCGCCTTGATAAGCTCAATAGGACGCTCATCGGTCGGCGCCACCGTCGCTGGCCAATTAGTCGGGACCGCGAGCAGCTCAACGCCTTGCAACGCGAGAAGCCGAACTAGCTCCGGAAACTCAAGATCGTAACAGATGGCAACTGCAACCTTCGCACCCATAAGTTCACAGATCGGCGAGAGCTGACTACCCACCGAGAAGAACTCGCTCTCGTGATCCCAAAGATGCATCTTACGATAGATGAGCCGGACGCCGGTAGGATCGACGCAGGCCGCTGAGTTATAGAGCTTCCCATCCTCACCCAGTTCACAGAAGCCGCCGATAATAGCTAGGTCATGCTGGCTGGCGAGATCGTGCCATTCACCAAGGGTGGGATTTCCGCGGCTCGGACTCGCACAACTCCGGGCTTCAGCCAACGAGGAGAACACATAACCGCTGTCACTTAGTTCCGGAAGTAAAACAAGATCAGCACCCGACTCCGCAGCGGCGACGATAGCCTGAACTCCGCTCGCTCGGTTCCCTTGCAGGTCACCTACTGCTAAATCTAGCTGACAGACGGCTACTCTCATAGCAGGCACTCTACTCCAGTCGGCCAACCGGTCAGCCCATCTCACACACGAAGTGGGCAATGCTCAAAGAGTCTTCCAACGTCTACTCGCACCCAGCAATCGAGGGCCCTCATTGACAACATTCATCCTGGCAAACCGATGCGCTAAGACGGGGTCCAAAGGCCGGGGGATGACACCGACTGACTGAGCCGATGCTGCCGCGCCCGCCAATCTGGCATAGCCCGATCCATGCGTGCCTTGAATCGTGGCCCGTGTCCGCGTTCTAGCAGGTGGACAAGCTCATGGACCACAACACAATCAAGGCTCTCCGGATGCTTTTTAGCCAACTCTAGATTGATGGTGATCCGGCCGCTGCTCGCATTGCATGAACCCCAAAGAGTCTTCATACGCCGAATTCCCCAGTCGGAGGCGCGTGCGCCGACTATCGGTTCCCATGCACGAAGTACGCCAGGTATCGCATTCTTGAGTTCGGTGCGATACCATGCATCCAGGTAATGCCGAACACGATCCGATGTGCTTCCCGGCGGTACGCGCATATCTAGACGATCGTCCTCACGCGTAACGAGGGCATGACCCGGCTGTTCAGTTACCGAAAGCTGACAACGTCGACCCCACACGTAGTGGAACTCACCACTCACCATCTTCTGCATATTCTGACTCGCCGCACGTTGAAAGCGTTCGCTATGTTTGTAGATCCAAGGCAGACGACTCCGCACTGCTTGTCGAACATACTCCTCTTGGAAACCGAATGGCACCGAGACTCTCACCTCACCACGTGGTGGATAGACGCCAATATGGAGGTGCTTGATGTGTTTGAAAACCAATTTCACATCGATGTCCTCAACCTTGATCCAGTACGTCTGCACCGCGACTACCACCTACGATCTCTTCCTTTGGAGCCATAATCTACTCGATGGAACCCTGGTATTCTTCGAAAGCCTGGGAGGGCACCACAGCGGTCGTCAATTTCATCAGAGCGATTATTGAGTTGATCCATGGAGCCAATGGTGGCTAAGCACTTTCTCCTGCAGCTCATAACCGCTTAGAGATCGAGCCGGTTGCAAAGTTACACCCACCTCCGATGCTCAGCAGCAGGGTGGCGGGAGGGAGTTTCCCCCTCCCACTCCCGTCAAACCGGACGTGAACCTCTCGATTCATCCAGCTTCCTGCTCGCAGCTGCTTCGTGTTGGCTCATTCCCATTGCTAGGTTGGCTAGTCCATCACTGCCCGTTCGCCTGCGGCCTTTGCTCTGGGGCCATTACAGCCCCTTCATCGCTACTACGCCCTGGTGCGTAATATCTGGTACTCTCGCCTTCGGCATTTGACCTCGGCGTATTCCCGCGCTCGCTGTTTCCAAAGGGACAACTACACGACTGGTTCCTGAGTTCAATATGAAAGCCTGCACTACGCTCATGCCACCTATACACCGAACACCGCCTGGCCAGAACGAGAAAACCCGCCGGACTTATCCCGGGGTAGTCCTGCAACCCTCGGTTTTGATGTCTTCATTAAGAATTTCGACGCGTCATCGGATGGTTCGCTTTCGCTCATATGCGTAGTACTTACATGACGGAGGTATCTCCGCCCTTTAACACAACGCGCACTACCCTGGCACGTTACCAACGCAGCTTGTGCCGGTTCGACATCTCTTGCTCGTAAGTTGATATCGGAGGGCCAGAGAGCTAAAGCTCCTTCCTCCATCTTCCATATCGCATTGCTTGGCCAGCGACCTAGAAGGTCGACTTGTGATTAGCATTCACAGCACACCAAGACCCCTGCTCTTAACAGACGCTCCTTGCAGTGGTTTGGTACCCCTCCCTCGCAGAGTTGGCACCAGAGGGCCAGGGAGCATAGTATCTGCTCCTTCCTCCATCTTCTGTACGGCATTGCTTCGTTGGTTACGACGTTCGCACGTCGTCACCTCCTTTAGCATTCACAGCACATACCCTTCTGGTGGACTACCAGGGTCGATTATGACGAAGCTTTCCTCCGAAACAATGAACGCCTACTCAGAGCCTTGGTGGGTATAAGACCAGTCCTTCGATGGGAAACGCAGCAATGTCACATCCTCGCAGCAACCAAGAAGAAAGACGTCACCGCAGCCAGTATCACCATCATTGCTCACGCAACTGCACCTAAATACAACCCCGTGAGATGCCCAGTGCGACCCAGCGATGCCGGCCATTCTTTACCGGATTCGACTTGGCGCAATGCTCAACAACATGTTGGCTAGGTGTAGCATACTCACTCGTTGGACACATTGCAGCATCCAACCGATTGCGCTCATTAATGCAGAGAGGCTCGTTAG
>DAHZQE010000225.1:0-6990 GCA_027409005.1 Ferrimicrobium sp.
CCGATTTCCGCCCGACTCGGTTGGTGGAAATAATCCTTGAAATAGGTCTGCGTGATGATGCCCGACATGACGCCCTGATCATACCCGAACAAAAACACCCCTAACGATACGAATATCGAGAGATCAAGATGAATGTCCTGCTTCAACGCCAAGAAGGCGAGCGCTCGTACAAGGACATGTTCATGCGCTACTACAAGCGCGTCTTCATCGCCATGTCCGCCCAGGCCCTGGCGCAGCTGAACGGCATCAACGTCATCTCCTACTACGCGCCCCTCGTCTTCGAACAAGCGGGCTGGACCGGCCGCGACGCGATCCTCATGACGGGCATCAACGGCATCACCTACCTCGCCTCCACCATCCCGCCCTGGTACGTCGTGGACCGCCTCGGCCGCCGCTTCATCCTCCTCTCCGGCGCCGTGGCGATGGTCATCTCGCTCTCGGCGATCTCGTACTTCATCTACATCGACATCCGGTACACGCCGACGTTGGTCGTCATCTTCGTCATGATCTACAATGCCGCGTTCGGGTACTCCTGGGGTCCGATTCCGTGGCTCTACCCACCCGAGATTTTGCCGTTGAGTATCAGGGCCAAGGGGGCGAGTTTGTCGACTGCGACGAACTGGGCCTTCAATTGGTTGGTGGGCGAGATGACGCCGATCTTGCAGGGGTTGATCAAGTGGCGGTTGTACCTGTTGCATGCTTTCTTCTGCGCGGTGTCGTTCGTTGTCGGTCAGTCTTTGGCATTTCCCAACGGCCCCTTTCCTGTGAGTGGCGATTGCTAACGGATGCCAGTGTACTTCATCTACCCCGAAACGGCCAACGTGCGCCTGGAAGACATGAACTCCATCTTCGGCGACGCCACGACCATCGCTCCGACCCCGGAGGTCATTGCGGAGGCGGAATCGCTCTTCTCCGGCAACCGTTCTCCTGTCCCGTCGTTCCGGCTCGGTGAGGATCAGGAGCCTATACCGGACGATATCGATCAGTTGACCCCGCCGGACGTGGAGATCCAGGATGGCAAGCCGATACTGAGCGGAAAGGATGGCGAGGGCGAGGGCGTGGCGGGCTGGATCAGTAGCGTGGCGAAGAGGGTCAAGGGAGATGAGGGGGCGAACGGCGGAGGGAGTGGGAGGTACAAGAAGCTTGGGCAAGGAGATGATGATTAGGTGGGGCAATGTGTGTGAGTGCCGTCGAAGCCATTGAGCGTGCCGCAAATGCGCGGGAGACTCTGTTCTTGTACTCTAGCGGATCATGGTCTGGATTTGGGATGGACGTCGCTCCTGCAGCGACCTCAGCATGAATCGGCGAACGAGCAGATCAGCTCTCCAACGCCATCTCCTTCTCCCACCATCCCCTGAACTCCCGCAGCCTCCTCGTCCGCTCGGCGGCCATCCGCTTCCCCGTCGCCGTCTTCATCATCCCCTCCAACCTCTCCAGCTTCTCGACAAAATGCTCAATCGACCCGTCCATCCCCCGGTCGGGCATTTTCGCCGCTCCGAAGGCGAAGGTGCGTCCCATGCCAATCGCGCCAATGGCATCGAGTCGATCCGCATCCTGCACAATCCCCAATTCCGGATGCGCAGCCGCCATCGCCTTCACGAGCTCCGGCCGCTTGATCTCGGAACTATACGACACGTGCTCGACGAGCAACGCCACCTTCGCCACGAACTTCGGCGGACAGCCGTGCTTGGCGAGCAGTTCCTGGACGGCATGGTCGGCGCTCTCCCCGGGCAAAGCGTACTTCCTATCTCCCACATCGTGCAGGAGGGCGGCGAGGATGATGGCCTTTTCGTGGTATTGCTGGGACGGGTGGGCGTCTTTCTCGGAGGCCAGGAGGTGTTTTGCTAGGGCCAGCACGCGGAGGACGTGGGCGAAGTCGTGGGAGGGGTCGAAGCGGGACATGTAGGTTTCCACGTAGCGGTAGACTCCGAGGTAGAGGTCGGACGTCTCGAATTCGCGTTTGGGAGGCGTGCCTGCGCCATTGGGCGGCGATGGGTCCATGTCAGCCTGGATCCCAAGGTTAGAGTGCCGGAAGCAGCCTGGAGAGGATTGCTGGTGTCCCTGGGCATGTGCATGTTGTTGTTTATCACATGGCCTCTGTTGATCATCATGGCAGAGGGGTGAGGTGCAGGTTCACGGCCATTGCACAACCTGGAAGGGAAGGGGAGCAGCGTTGTTGAAGGCAAAAGTCGTGGCGCCAGGCAAGAACTCGCCGCGTCCGCTTCGTTGGAGCTTCACGTTGTGGAGATCTATCTACACACTGCACAAGCACGAGACCGAGCACAACTTCCGGCACCGCCACCCACGTCGCTTCGATCCATCACAACGTCGAGACAGGACACACAACATGCCGGCGACCACGGCTGAGACTCTCAGCATCGTCAACCGAACCGTCTCCGTCGCGCCGCTCGTCCTCCTCTCCGCCGCAGATCACTATGGCCGCTCGGCCAAGGGTACCCGGAAGCGGGTGGTGGGCGTATTGCTAGGACAGAATGACGGCAAGAGTGTGCGGGTATCAAATAGCTTTGCTGGTGCGTATTCGTCCGCTCGATGGCGGGGAGGATGGGGTGCTGATCAGCCGACACAGTTCCCTTCGAAGAAGACGAGAAGGACCCTTCGGTCTGGTTCCTGGACCACAACTACGTCGAGAGCATGAACGACATGTTCAAGAAGGTGAATGCGCGGGAGAAGCTGATAGGGTGGTACCATTCGGGACCGAAGCTGCGGGCGAGCGATCTGGAAATCAATGAGCTGTTCAAGCGCTATACGCCGAACCCTCTACTCGTCATCATCGACGTGCAGCCGAAGGACGTGGGTGTGCCGACAGATGCATATTTCGCAGTGGAGGAGATCCGAGACGTAAGTCATGCAATGCCGTGAGCGCGCGTCGGCGCAAGGCTGACAGATGACGGTCAGGACGGCACAACAACCTCCAAAACATTCGTCCACACCCCCAGCACCATCGAAGCAGAAGAAGCGGAAGAGATCGGCGTCGAGCACCTCCTACGAGACATCCGCGACGTCGCCGTCGGCACACTGTCCACGCGCATCACCTCCCAACTCCAGTCCCTACAAGGCCTGCACCTCCGGTTACAAGACATCGGCCGGTATTTGCAGAAGGTCCTCGATGGCGATCTGCCCGTCAACCACGCTATCCTCGGAAACCTCCAGGACGTGTTCAATCTGCTACCCAACCTCTCCACACCCAAAGCTGTGGGCAAAGATCTGCCTTCTATCAACGGCCAAGTGAACGGTTCGGTCGGGATATCCGGGGGTCTAGCGGAGAATACGGAGCTGGCGAAGGCGATGAGCGTCAAGACCAACGACCAGCTCATGTCGATCTACTTGTCGAGTCTAATAAGGGCGATCACTGCTTTCCACGACCTGATCGAGAACAAGATCCAAAACAAGCGGCAGCAGGAGGATGAGGATGCGAGGAAAGACGAGGCGGAGAAGAAGACGGAGTTGGACAAGGAGGACAAGTTGATGCTGAACGGGACATCGGAGAAGAAGGATGCGGAGGGCAAGGACGCGGATGCCAAGAAGGAGAGCAAGGAGGAGAAGGGAAAGAAGGAGGGCTGAGAGATCAAAGAGGCAGACAGGAGGGAGGCAAACGTGTAATGCATGGCATCAGGAGCAGCAGCATGGATGAGGCGTTCCGGCGCAGGCAAAAACCGCCAATATGGTGGCCAAGGGCTAGCGGTGGCTGCGCGCCAGTAGCCAGCGAGTTTGTGTCGAGTATGTACAATATCGGCCATCGACGCCTTGACGCGTTCGAGCTGAAGCAATCAAAATGCATCGCCGCACGTCAACCACCCCACCCCGCCGCCCAGCCCGCCCACTCGTCGGCAGAGACTTCCCGTTCCTCGACCAGATGCGCGAAGGCATCGCTATGCGCGACCAAGACGCAGGCCAGCAGGTGCTTGCAGACTGGCAGATCCCCTCCCAGCGTCAGACCACCGACCCTCCATTTCTCGGCGCCGTTGCTGAGATCTGAGCTCGGCGGGTGCGGTGCATGGCTGGTTTCAGGCTGATGGGCAGGAAATGCCGCGAACGCGAATGTCGGACATGAGCAGCTCCAGGCATTCAGGTGGACTTCGTAGTATGTGGTACTCTCCAGGGCGCGGGCGTTGCTGCGGTGTTGTTGGGCGGAGCGGACGTAGTAAGTGCTCTGCTGGGGGCGGACGGTATTTGGGTTCCCTGGTGATGAAGATGATGATGATGATGATGATGATGATGGCGCGAGGCGGAGTTTGGTGACGAGGTTGCGGTCGAGCAGGTCCAAGGCTGGGAGGAGCTCGTTTGGGAAGAGGACGTGGAGGGTTAGGAGGATGGGTTTGGATTGTGGGATGTGGTCCAGAGGTGTTGGGAGGGTGGAGTCGGGGGACTGCAGGGCATTGATAAGGGTGGTAACGAAGTGTCGCGTGGCTGGCAGTCCGGCACTTTGTGTCTGTGGCTCCATCGCCATCGATCCGTATGCTATGACTGGTTCATAATGTAAATGTTCGAGATGAGATGAGGTTGAAGCGTGGTCGCTCCTGCCACTTCATGATGGCTTCCGGAATCCTCCCTTCACCCCCTGACATCAACTGTGTCCCAATCGAATATTGAGAGATGTCTGTGAATGCTGGCGTTTGTACCGTACCATTCCCTTGATCCCCTTCGACAGACCGATATCTCGTCGCTATGGCTTCCACGTCAAATGGGCTTCTCCGCCACGATGCCTACTGATGGAATCACTCAGGCTCCAGATGGGCTCTCGGGCTCTCGACAGAGGCGCGTAATAATGTCGACAACCCATCTCATCACCAACACCCGGGGTCGAAATGCCGTGTTCGTGCCTATAATAGCAGCGGGTTTGGCGCCAGCTACAGCGATAACCTTAGATTGGCCCCGCGATGTGGCTGGAGTCAATGGCACCCCCCATGCAAGTCACCGTGACGGCGAACTGCAGGGCGGCAGCCGCGGCCAGCGCCAGCATCAGCAAACCTCTCGCGACATCACAACAGCACATGTGGGCGTCAGCTGCCCAGATCAGGCCAGAATCAGCAGGGTTGCTTCGGAGAAGGTGGTGCCAGATGACCTGCTTGGTGAGAGCTGCAGCTCGACAAGCTTGGCTGGCGGTCCAGGTGCCCACCATCACGGCCTGAGACGCTTTCACATGCGAGCTTGCCTGAGAGTCCAGATGATCGCCTCACCGGACCCGCGGGAGGCCACCCAATGCCATTGAGGACCCTGGCGGGGCAGGAGAGGGCGCCGTCACAGCAATCATCACAACGGCTCATCATAGTCGCCGATGGATGATGGGCACAGTACAACGGTACTCTCGCGCCGCGCACAATACTTGCTCGGACGGCAGGGGATTCCGGTCCCGCCGATGACGAGCTGGACATGTAATCGATGTCGGAAGCAGCATTGACGAGCTGTGCCGCGCATCACCGCCAATGCTGCTTGTGCATATGGATGCGAGCGAAGGACAGCTTCCGCTTAGCCGCGGGTCGCCTGAGGTTGTGTTGGAGGTGCCTCACGTAGCGAGCTGAAGACATCGTGCGAGGTCGCCTGTCACGAAGGCGACCTCGGGTGGCGACAGGTGTGGCGCAAGGCTCTCTGGATTGGCCAGGACACGTGGAGCCACCCCATCGAAGGCAATCGGATCGCCAAGACTCCATTGACGAGACGTTGCGAGATCATTGCGTTGCGTTGAACCGCGGCCAACGCCGAGTTGAGGATGATGCAGATTTGATGCCGTTGTGGAAACATGGCGGAGGACTTTGTCAGCGCCGCAGTGTGGCAAATGCGGCCAAGCCCGCGCCAGGTGCGGATCCCCGAAGCCCCTTCTCCGCCGGTCACAGTCGGTCTCGCACGTCTGCGACACGCTGTGGTGAGTCACGACCACCAATCGTAGCTGCTGGCAAACAGGCTCGCTGGAAGCTCGCACAACGAGGCCAGCACGCAGCCAATCGCACCGCGGTTGGTCGACCTTGCCCGGAGCCAGCTTTCTGCGCCGTTCCACTTCTTTCGGGCGCCCTGGAGGGCGCGTGCGGCACAACCTCACGAATTGTCAGCAGGCGCGCGTCGCAGCCTGACTGCCTACGGCCGTCATGCGCACCCATTGCGAGACACTCTGCCTCTGCTAGGCCGGGCCGTGGCCCACAGAGAAGTAGCCCGCCGATTCCATTGTTCGCCATTGCGCTAAAGCCGTCGTCGTCCACTCGTCGCGCTGTCTTCAGTCATTGCCGCCTGACCCAGCTTGCAGTCAACGCCTCTGACTCTTATCACTGCAGCCTTCGCCACCCAGCGCATTCACCTCCCTTGCGGCCGCAAGTTGGCCGGCGCTGTTTCCTCGCATTCGTGTTCTCGCCATA
Source organism: Ferrimicrobium sp. (assembly GCA_027409005.1). Lineage (GTDB taxonomy): Bacteria > Actinomycetota > Acidimicrobiia > Acidimicrobiales > Acidimicrobiaceae > Ferrimicrobium. The sequence continues at coordinate 6,366 of DAHZQE010000225.1, forward strand.
GCCCCGCCGCCATCACCATACCAGCCCTCCGCGTCGGATAGCTGATCGCGCAGTTTCGGTAGATAATCAAGTCATCGCTGGCTTTGCGCGGAATTTAGCGGCTCACGCACCACTTAAGGCCACGACGACTCGCATTGCTCAAGGGCATTGCCACCAGACGCTGACTTCGGGAACTCCGTGCGCTCCGCTGGGCTACTATAACACATCAGACCACTCCTTCACCTCTTCACCAACATTACACCAACATACTATGGATTCATCGGCCGACGCGACGGAGGGAAGGGCTACTGTCGGCGCTGGACAACTCCACACACCACAAGAGCAGAGACACGATAGTTTCACAGACGATCACACGAAGGGACGAGACGCCCAGAGGGTCGCACCCGTCGACACCCTCTCGCCGCCTGCTTCGCCAGACCAGGCTGTCGTTCGACCGTTCAACAGCCCTGCCACACACCCACAGACAGACGGCCCTCTCTTCCCCGACAACAACTCCAGCAACTCGAACGTCCCGCTCTTCGACAGTCACATCGAACCGGCAGAGCCATCGCTACGACAGGTCCAGCCAGCGCCTAGTCACGCTTACGTCCGAGGCACGACGATTCGACTCGAGCGAACGAGGGAG
>DAHZQE010000145.1:0-12903 GCA_027409005.1 Ferrimicrobium sp.
ACGCCGCAGGCAGCGTAACATCGGCAAGAGGCGGACGAGCTCGAGACCCTCCCGATCGCCGTGGAGCTAGACTATCCCGGCGATGTCACAGGAATGAATTCAATATTCAGCCCTCGATGGCGGAGACACACCCACGAGAACCCGAGCCCCAGAAAGCTCGCGTTTGCGAATGAGTGCTGGCCACGTCGTGTGGTGGCGCCCACTAGGCCCGCCTAGTTTGACGGGCTCGTCCTCGCACGAGATTTCCAAGCCACCCAGTAGGTTATCGTCGAATTAAACGAGACAGGACCGCGTGTGAGACAGGCTTTGCACCACGTTCATTCCGTCCATCTACGAAGATTGGGGTCACGTCGATCGAGAGGATTGTGAGGGCCGCGCGAGGCGCGGACTTCGCACCTCAGGCTTTCATCCTTCACCGCTCTTTAGGGCTCCATAGGCGGATGATGATTGGATCGCCCGGTTTCCGAAGAGAGGAGTTGCACCGGAATACCTCCTGACTCCTCGGCTGGCGTCGCGAGATTCGCACCGAGTGGACCCAACGTGCTTCAGCGTGTGACACACAGAGCCATTGTGGCCGTCCGCCAGTGTCGCCAACCATCGGTTGACACTGATTGTGGGCTGTTTGACCTTGCTGAATCATCCTGCTAAACAATGCACGCTTGTGGTTCACGCAGGTTTGGGCTTAACTAGATGCTAGCGATCGGACGGGCAGCAGCGGCGCGCAGCACGAATGACTTGCGTCTTCACTGCTGCTGCTGCTCGCTGCAATGCACGAGGGCGGCTGCGTGAAGCCGTCGTGCGTGCGTGCGCATAGCCTGGCAGCAGGAGGCACCAATGCCAGGGACTGTGAACTCTTCTTGTACCGCAGCATGTCACTGCGTGCGATTCCTAAGGTGGCTCGCAGAGAGTACTGATGTTTCTGGGAGACATTTACCCCGATGTACAGAGATCGCAGACACATGTCAAGACTTGCCAACGTCTGCCGTTCATCAAGCGCACCGCAGCGTGACACTCTATACCTCCAGAGATTCACCCTCCGTTGTACAACCAAGTCCCATCTCCCAACATGTCGGGATGGCAGCACAAGAATAGTCAATGCGTTGTCCCGTCGTGCAGCCCTTCACGAGACTCTGGTAGCGATGGTATCATTACTGCGCACACGCTGGGCGCCATTCTGTGCATGGAAAGCTCGGGCGAGGGCCGGCCATTGTGTTGATGTCGTGGGACGTCCGTACAACGTGGGAGTGCGCTCGAATTGTTGCGATGCAAGGTCGCGTGCGTGGGTTGTGGTACCGTCTTTTATGGCTGAGTAGTCAGCACACGGGCTGAAGGTCGAGAGTGTGACTTCTTTGTTGGGACTATGGTGAGCTTGGGGAGACGAGTAGAACCTAGGATAAGGACAAGCGTCGTAGAGGGCAATGTGTGTGCACAGCGTCTTCGACATCCTAGCAATGGCGCGGCGGCAAAATCAAGTGCTGTCTGTTTTGCAATTGTTGGCAGCAGTGCGACCGTCTTGGGCCTGGCTCAGACGGTGGACAGTGTTTTGGGCAGGCGCCATATGACTGCGGTTTTTATGTCTAATATGTAGTTTATCTCCGCAACCATCGGCTCCAAGCCTAGCTCGCCGATACGCAAAAGCGAAGAATCAGACAGTTAATCTTCCTGGGTAGAGTGAGTTTCAGCACACAAGGTGAACGTGATAAATGCCGAACGCAAAGAAGCCAGGTATTCCCATCTCCTTCTTCTCTTCACGAAGTCTTCTTAGGCTCAGAGCCTTTGACAAACTTCGTATGCGTGCCTGTTGCCACTACTTTGCCCCTCTCGCCGCCCTCGACCTCGAAGATGTTGATCTTGGTGAAAGCCAAGCTGCCACCTACTTTCTCTGCAATACCCTCCATCTCGATCTCCTCTCCAACCTTCGCACCGCTCTGGTACGTGACATGAATGTCTATACTCACGCCAGAGCCTGAGCGGAGGTCGGAGGAAGAGATTGCCATGCCGCCCATCCAGTCGACGATGGTGGCTGTTACTGAGCCGTGGAGGGATTGCATGCTGTTCATGTGGTTTCGTGAGAGTGGCAGGCGTGCGACTACATGGCCGGGAGTGGCAGATATGATCTTGACGGGGGATAAGAGGAAGGCGTAGATGGGCGAGTTTGGTAGCTTGGTTGCCACTAGGTGTTCAATGTGGGCGTGTTCAGCGCTTTTGCTGTGCTCTCCCATTGTGAAGGTCGAGCTCGAGGGTCAGCGGGTATCTGCAAAAGTCAGTCATGTCCGTAGCGATTCTTTCTGCCAAGCGGTGCAGCGACGTCCTGTGCCACTCCGTCGACAGTGGAACGTACAGGATGTGGAATTTGGCTGGTGTGAAGATTCAAAGAACCAGCTGCGGCCAGTGCTGCAGGGCACGGACAATGTTTCGAGGTGGCCACATGGCGTCAGATCAACGACAGCTTGTCTCACTCCTGCACACTTGATGCACCTGCTAACTCTCCACACTTCACCCTCCTGCAAGTCACTCCTTTGGACCAGAGCTGCATATCCCAAATCTACCACACTTCCTCCTTCTCCTACCGTCCGGTATAGTCCACTGACAACTGCTGCTATCACCTGCTGCGACAAATTATTCCCCTGGCAGCCTTGCAACCGTGGCCGGTCGTATATCTTCCTGGAGCCAGTACCTACGACGCCAATATCCCTGGTTCTTCGCCGAGTCTAGCGAGCTCACACGTCCTGCAGTCTGGCTCAGTAAGCGGGAAAGCGTGCTATGGCCGTCCCAAGGCAAGCAGCAAATCATGTCGGGCCAGACTAAGGCCGACAAGAACAGTAACAACCCTGAGACATCGACGACAGCCAGAAAAGCTGTACCGAAGCAGCAGAAGGGAGGCGACCATGTGGTAAGCCACAAGCACCGGATTAGTATCCGACAGTATCCCAAGGATTGTCCACCGATCAGACCATGCTGGTTCCATGCGGTAGACATTCCCAAGCGCAGACCGCATCCTGCGTACGGAGAGAAGAGGGAGGAGAAACCTACGGGTCAGCCCAAGAAATATGCTGCTTTCTCCCTGAATGATTCAAAGGCGATCGAGGCGGCCTTTCAGAAGTTGATGCTGCAGGAGGACGATGGCGAGAGGAATAAGCTAGAACTGCAGCAGGAAAGTGGAAGCGGAGATCTTGGAGAAGATGGCGCGGACAGAGCAAGGAGCGGGACCAACACATCACTCGAGGAGCATCACGAGACCATCAAGGTACCGGTGAATGAGGACTATTTGTTTGACGTGGATGTTGGCAGGAGGGAGTTGGCGCCAGCTTATTGGCTGGGTCCGGTATACGATGTGCGGAGAGGGACGTGGTTCTACCAGGAGGGCAGTACGCAGAGGCCTTGCGATGAGAATCTGGCGGCGCAGTTGGAAGAGGGTTATTTGAAGACGAAGGCTTGGAAGCTGGCGAGCACAAGTTCGACCACACAGAAGCCGCGCTCAGCGTCGCAGCCGAGAGCGAGGCCAATGTCGTGGGCACCTGGACAGATCAGCGATGGCAAGGACAAAGCCTCAGCATCTTCGCAGATCACACCACAGCCATCTTCAGGAGATCTGCGTGGTCAAGCGGCGGTGGAACGCTCTGGTCGTGAGCCACCAGCAGATGTCGGGCATGGCGAGGTATCTCAGAATACCTACCGTCTATTCGGTGCGCATATGGGCTCGGTCGTGACCTATCAAGACGCAACGACCGCTTGGCTCCTGACAGACGACTTCCTCTCGCGCATGAACGCTACGGTATACTCTCGTTTCGCAGGGGGTGGCCACTTCGCCGGCATGAAGATGACGAGAGGCTACGTGAACCCGGACAAGAAGGTTGCGGAGAAGGACGCTAAAGCTGCGAAAGCTGACGGAGTCAAAGGCAAAGAGGACGCGGACGGGACCAACGCAGAAGGGGCGACGGCTGAAGAAGCGCTCGCGAGGCAGCAAAGCCCATCCGAGACCCGCCGGCAGACTCTAGCCCGCCAGATGTCGTCACTGCTTGAGAGCCCGGCCCAACAAGAAGACCTAGAGCGCCAAGACGAAGAAGTGCGAAGGCGTGACGAGCGAGAGATTGAGGATGACTACCGGGAGACCGAAGGCGAAGAACAAGGACGCGAGATTGAGCACCTCATCCTAGTAACACACGGCATTGGGCAACGTTTGGGATTGCGGCTGGAGTCGGTGAACTTCGTGCACGATGTCAACACCTTGCGAAAGACATTGAAAGCTGTCTACGCTGATTCGAAGGACCTCAGAGCGCTTAACGCGGACTTGGATGCCGCAGAGTCCATGAACAGCCGCATCCAGGTTCTACCGATTTGCTGGAGACACCTGCTCGACTTTCCGAAGCAAAGTCTAAAGCATAACCGCAAAGAGCACGATCTAGCAGATACCGATGTCGATGACGAAGAGTTTCCAAGCCTGGACGATATTACAGTTGAAGGCGTGCCAGCCGTGCGAAATTTGATTACGGATCTCGCTCTCGACATTCTTCTGTATCAGAGTCCAGCATACAAGAACCATATTTCGAAGATCGTACTCTCGGAATGCAACCGGATCTACAAGCTGTTCATGGAGCGCAACCCGACTTTCAATGGCAAGGTTTCCATGATTGGGCATTCGCTCGGCAGTGCGATAATGTTCGATATACTCTGCCGCCAGTGTCAGAATATCCACCCTAGTAAGATGCACAAAAGACACACCGACGATGACCTGACGTTGGACTTCGACGTGGAAGATTTCTACGCACTAGGCTCGCCTATTGGACTCTTCCAGATGCTGAAAGGTCGCACCATCTCCGCTCACCCAGGCTCAGCAGCAAGCACAAGACATACGACGAGTATGGATGATCCGATGCTGGACGGTGCTTCAAGTCGCAAACACGCCTCTGCTGCTGCGGATGCCATGATGCCCGATGGGATACAGACCTCGCGTCCGAAGTGCTCACAGATCTTCAACCTTTTCCATCCGACCGATCCGATCAGCTACCGTATCGAACCACTCATCTCACCTGCCATGGCCTCGCTGAAGCCGCAGCCACTTCCGTATACCAAGCGAGGCATCTTCGGCGCACCAATGGGTCAGGGACTCACTGGCATTGGCGCTAGAGTCTCGCAGTCAATGTCGAGTATGTGGTCAAGCATGGCTTCCAGCCTCCTCACTCGCGGTCTGGGCTATACCGGCAATGAGCCAACAGGCGAAGTAGGCGGAGCCAAGAGTAAAGGCCCACTCTCAATGAGCCAAGGAGCAGGCACGAACGTCACTGGCGGCGTGATACCCACGGCACCTCTACCGCCGGAAGGTACGGAGATTGCCAAAGCCAGCCCGTCAGACGCTGCGGGCTCAGGCCAGCACCCTCCTACACTCATTGACGGCGAGATCGAGACCCTATATGCCGGCTATCAAAAGCGCAGGCAAAGCGTGCAAAGCGATGCTGAGCTCCGCGATCTCCGAGCCGGCAGCGATGAGTGGCGTGAATCCGAAGAGCGAGCGCGGAAGTTGCGTAGAGAGGAGGATAAGGTGAGGCGGCTGAACGCCAATGGGAGGGTGGACTATGCGATTCAGGAGGGCGTATTCGATATCAACCTCATTGCGGCCATTGCTAGTCATTTGAGCTATTGGAGTGATGAGGACGTGAGGTGAGTTTCGCAATGGCGAATGCGGCTGCTGGAGATATTATGCTGACTCGACAACTTGCAGCCACTTCATCATCTCCCAGCTGCTTAGTCGGCATCGGATCGTGAGAACTAGGTCCAGCTCCAAGAAAGGAAGCCAGGATGGGTGAACGCGATACGCCCCAAGTGGACCCATTGCTGGACCTCTCCTTTCCGCCACAAGTGAGCTCTGGTCCGGACACTGCCACTTCTCACCGTCCTCGAAAGCTGTTGCGCTAGTCGTCTCGTTCATACCGTTACAGGCCCGCTGCGGGAGACTCCGCTCAGATTCGCCGCTCCAGGCATGGCCAACCGCCCGTTCCCGATCCATCCATGCCATACCACGCCCACCTCCTTTGCAACATCCTCCGCCGTCCTCCCACGACCGTCCTTGAGACTCCTGATGTCCACCTTCCCCTCCTGGTCCTCTCTCATCACACCCAACGCAGCCGCCTCTTGGAACACCAACGGCGGCATCTCCAGCTCCGGATAGTCACTTGCGAGCAACAGCAACATCCACGCAACCTCCCTGTGCCCATTCGCAACCGCTGCATGCAGGCCTGACGCCATATCACCAACCGGATCCTGGTACCGCAACACTTCATCTGCTGTCTTACTTGGAGCCGCCTGTTCGGTCATCACATCGCCGTCCTCATCCTCATCTAGCTCTTCCTCTCCACAGGACTTCAGGAGCTCAGCGATAGCGCGATGATCGCCTTCCCGACAGAACTCAAGGAAAGCGCGACATTTCCGCTCTTCGGGGTAGGCGCGAAGATAGCTTTCTTCTTTCAAGATCGGCATGATGTCTATACCTTGCTGGAGCCCTCCTTCGTTGTTCAGGTCTACTAGGATCTGCTCGTCTTGCTGCGAAGATGAGCTTGAGGCGGGTTGCGAGGTTATGTTGCGGTTACAGGTCGGGCATCTGCTGTATTCGTATGATGAGAGGAGACACTCCCAATGAAAGTGATCGCCGCAGGAGAGGGTGACATCGTCCGGGACGGTCTCGCTGTTGTCGGGCTCCATGGAGACGTCTTCGTCATCGTCGGACTGGGTGATATCCATGGTGAGCGGTTTGCCGCATTTGGCGCAGAGAGCGGTGGCGGCCATTCTCAATGGGTGCGCGAGGACCAAGGTATGCCTAGTCAAGCGCTTCAATTGTTCGTGAGTGAGGGAATGATGGTCTGCGGATTGCTCACTTGAAACTTCGAGCTTCGAAGGGACTGGAGCTTGAGCAGTGACGCTGCAGTCTGCATGACTCGCGTCAATATCCGCGCTCGATCTTTGCGATCCTCGACTCTACGTCTTCCTTCGACATGTTGCATTCTTCTTTACTGACTGAGCTCCTGTCTACACTGAAGTTCGATAATCTTCACCTCGCACAGGACCGCTATGCTTTGTTTGCCGCAAACCTCGCGATGACGCGGAAGCCCGAACGAAGAGTCGCATCTCTACACATTGGCATTGCCAAACTGTTGGAAGCTTTACCTATTCCACTGAGTAAGTATCGTCCTGTAAACGGATAGCAGCCCGCTCCTGTGCCATTGATGCGGAAGGCACTTTACCCGAACTCCTGCCTGCCATAGCATCACTCAAGAGCTCTTGCTATGCGATCCATCCCGAGCAGCAGCGTGGGGGCGATAAAGGCAAGTGCCAAACATTTCACGGACTCCTTACCATCCCAAGCACCTGTTTCCCCACCACACTACCATCGACTTACCCAACGAACAAACCCTCTTCCACCCGTCGTCCATCTCAGCCAGCATTCTTCCCAGCATGAGCCATGCCCCTGTTTACGATTAAACGTAAGGCGTCCAGCTTAAGCGAGAAGAGCGAGACACGGCCTCGCAGAAAGACATCCCGTCTTTTCACACGCAAGACGAAGTCCACTGCGGTGCCTGCCCTTACTCACCTTCCCAGTGCACCACCAGCACCACCAGGTCAGCGAACAAAAGCTAGCAGAGGCTTGAGAAGGTTACAGAAGTCAAGTTCAAGTTTCTTTGGTCGCTTTCGCTGCGGGCGATCCAGTGAGTCTTGTGGACACTAAAATATAGCTCACTGGTCCTTCGCTGAGCATTATCAGCTTCCATGGCGCCTTCGTTAGATGGTGTCCATTCGCCGCAACACCGCTCTATCACGCCTTCCTCGACGGCGATGGCGAAAGTGAAGCCGATCAGGTCCCATCTTTCGGAGTCTCATTCAAGCGAGGAGCAGCTCCGCGCTCCCCAACGCCGGCGCTCAGTCCGCTTCGAAGGCCGGGCCGAGACTCAGTTAGACGGCCATGATAGTCACAATGGCCACCACACACCCGTTCCGGAGGGTTCCCTGGAGTCACGAGCCAGCAACGTCTCCTCGGCCCTGTCAGAACGCATTGCGGCTTTAGAGAGCAAGTTGGGCGTAAAAGGTGACAGCCGCACGGTCGTCCATCGAGCCAAGCTCCGCTCCCGACCCACTATGCCGGTCGTGAGCACAAAGGTTGCCACCGCAGAAAGAACCACGCCGGAACTCGGCAATGTATCACCAAGCACAGCGTCTTCCGGAGCTTTCTCCCCACGGCAGAACGCCCACTGGTCGCCCGCGAGCATGGCGTCCACGGCCGCGACGTCTTTTAGCTCGCCAGCAGCGTCGTCGCTTGTGTCCCGCTAGAAGCGAAGTACGCCAGACGAGTGTCAGAACCTAAGCAAGAACACATCGGCCGAGAAAGAAGACAACGTTCTGCCGCCGATCGAAGAGGACAGTGGTCGCTTTATTTGGATCCCGGTTCAGGAAGCAGAGATCAGAGCCGAGCCATCTATTGCTACCGTGGAGAATGTCACCGCAGCGAAAGCGTACCTTGAGACTCATTTCAGCAATCTGCTCCTTGAGCCAGCGACCCCTCGCTCACTACGCCGTAAGCGCTTCGAGCAGCAATTGTGTGAGCGTGGTCTCTCACATGATGAGCGTCTGATGGCACGCGAGGAGTGGAGGCACACCGAGAGCGACCATCTCCGCCAGATGCGGTCACTCAAGGCCAGCTCGATTGCTCGGCACAACATCAAAGGCATATCTATCGCAGGATTCGACGTCATACGCGTCCTTGGTAGGGGCAGCTTCGGCATTGTCAGACTTGTCACGGAGCGCCCTGCTTCTGAACAGGTCACCTCCAATGGGCATCACCGAGAGCCTGCCGGCAACGACACAGTTTCCGCATCCGGCAGCATCATCGACAACATGGACGGCACGGCCAGATGCAATCTCGCACCTGGCAAAGCTCTGTCGGACGTCTTCGCCATGAAAGTCATCCGCAAGTCTGAGATGCTGCGAGCCTGTCAAGAGGGTCATCTACGTGCAGAGCGAGACTTCCTGGTGTCTGCCGAGGGCTCGCGCTGGATTGTTCCGCTGATTGCCAGCTTCCAGGACAACACGAACCTATACCTTGTCATGGAGTACATGATTGGCGGCGACTTCCTCGGTTTATTGCTTCGCGAGGATGTACTCGAGGAAGATGTCGCCAGGTAGTACGTGGCGGAGATGATACTTTGCATCGAAGAAGTCCACAAGATGAAGTGGATCCACCGCGATGTGAAGCCTGATAACTTCCTCATCAGCGCCTCCGGACACCTGAAGATTTCTGACTTCGGTCTCGCTTTCGATGGACACTGGGCTCACAGCCACTCATACTTCTCTTCGCAACGAAACAACCTGCTCGAGAAGCTCGGCATTGAGATCAAGGGAGACGACCTAGACGTCATCGAAGAAGCAGAGGCCAGGCACGGGCAGCACGACGATGGTGGCGAAGTACACACGCCTGCCAGGCCTCAGCCGAAGGTCGACGCCGAGCAGAACGCCACTCGTGAGGGCCTGCTCAACTATCGCAACCGCACCGAGCGGCGCAGACTTGCGCGGAGTGTAGTCGGTACCAGCCAGTACATGGCTCCAGAAGTCATCATGGGCCAGGCGTACGACGGTCGCTGCGACTGGTGGAGCATTGCCATCATCTTATACGAATGCCTGTACGGTCGGACACCTTTCTATTGCGAGAACCGTCAGAAGACGAAGGAAAGTATTGTTCATCACCGTTCGACTCTTCGCTTCCCAATGCAAGAGCGCTGCTCCAGGCCGACTTCCGAGTCCCGACGCTTGCTCCCAGCACCCAGCGACACTGTCATCGAGTTACTCCAAGGCATTCTGACGGACAAAGAGATGCGAATGAGCTCTCGCCAATATCGGCACAATGAACTCCGCATGGGCCGCCGCGTCTCCGCAAACTCTTCAAATTACCCTCTTGCTCGTCACGTCTACGCCAACGGCGCCGAAGAAATCAAAGCTCATGCCTTCTTCCGCGGCATTCCATGGTCGCAGATGCATCTCGTGCAGCCTCCCTTCGTCCCGCGAGTCAAAGAGAATCAAAGCATCACGAAGTACTTCGAAGACGAAAAAGACATCGTCACCGACGAGTCGTCGAGCTATGCGAGCATCAAAGAGCGCCTGGACCTCGACTTGCATCCAGCCAAATTTGACTCAGATCCTGGCAGCGCCAAAGAGCTCCTAGGCCACCATTTCCCACGATGGGCAGCCGAGTGCCGTGAGCGAGAGAAGCGAGACCTTGGCATCGAAGATTGCTCAGATTCCGAGCTTGAGCGCATCAAACAGCACCTTGGTGACGGCTACGATGAGTGGAGAACTGAACGCGTGGCGCATGTGCAGGAGGAGAGGTTGCAGCGAGGAGCCTATCCCACAGTCTGGGGGCCCCGGTCAAGAAGGGAGAAGAAAAGGGCAAGAGACAAGCTGTTGAGGGATCCAGTGGTGGGCAGGAAGGTGTTGGAGATCAGGAAGAAGCATGCTTTCTTTGGGTATACGTATCGGAGACCGAAGGCGGTTGTGCTGGAGAGCGATGGAGTGAGGGCAAAGAGTACGAGGCCGAATATCTTGCCTGTGGAGAATGGGTTTTGAGAGCGGGTGAGAGAGAGCGGGTGAGATGTGTATTGCTAAATGTGAGAACGGAGTTGGTACCTAAAATCGGATTTTGAGGCTTAAACGTGATCTTCAAAACTATCGCATTGGTTCGGTCGATGCTGAAAAGTCGTTCATGCATATCATCTGAGATTGCTGGGCTAATTATCACACTTGATACTCAATTGTGGTCCGAGGAACGCGATAATCGAAATGTTCATAACACCGCGGCAACAATCAGCATCGCCAGCGCCGCTGTGCCGTACCACGCCGGCTGTGAAGATACCAGACTCCAGGCGATTCCGGTCTTCGAGTCCGAGGTCAGGTTGTAGAGGGTCAACGCCAGCGCGCCCCCACAGATCTGCGAAGAATTGCCATCGCATGCATAGATGCAATGGCTGGTTTCGTTCAGCTTGTCCGAGAATGTGCTGATATAGGCACCACAGTAACACTCGCGACCCTGGGCGCTGTTAGCACGGCGCTCGCGTAGAAGTCGTGGAAGGTTGACGGACATATTCGAGCCCTGCATACTGCATCGTATTGCCTTGATAGCCTTGCGAGCAGAAGGCCAGACATGAATCGATCGTCATCGTGTTGTTAGCGCTCTAGATGCAGCATCAATTAACACATGTTTCGCCTCTGCTACGGGACCGCTCGCCACCAACCTGCATGCCGCCGCTGAGAGCTCGGGCGCCGCTCGCGCCAGTGACGCCGACGGTCTCATTCCAGCAGCCGGCATAGGTGTAGCCTTTGGCGCTCGGTAAGGGTGTCGCAGATGGCGCGGCTGTGGTGGGATTGATGATCGAGGTGTCCTGGCCGGATGCGGGGCTGGTAAGGCTAAGGATCGCCAGAAGAAGTCGGAAGAGGAAGGTCGGCACTGAAGGAGCGGACATCGCGCGGCGCGAAAAGGGCCAACAGTTCAAGAATGTCGCGTTGTGCGCGAGAAGGATACTGTCTCAGAATGCATGCTATCGGTGGCGAAGACCGGCTGAAATGTTTGATGAGGGTGTGATGTGATGTTGTGGAAAGTCGGAGAAGTAGGTATGCTATTCTTAGCCTCTTGATATCGAGCTTCACCCAAACATCTCGACCTAACCATCATCTTCCTCTTCCCACTTCATTGTTGATGACTTCATGTAATCTGCAACACACGCGTACCTTCTGTTTAGGCCCAGCATGCAACCCGCCAGAAACAGCGCATTCAACGGACTCTGCACGCAAGCCGTCAGTGCAGAACCCCTTTGGTCCGGCCAAGCCGCGTATTGTCACGGAGACAGGCGAAAACTGAGCGACATCGCCTCGGCATGCGCTATGAAAGCTTTGAAGCTGCATGTTTCTCAGCAGCGCTTGTCCTACCGACCCCTCTCGTAAAGTGGTTGCATTTCCGAACTCGAGACGCCTTTCTCCCGCTGAGAAGATCGGCAGTGTCTCGTTCGTCTAGGCCCGTTCCTCCGCGGTGCGATCACCGACCTAACTGATGTCGGTGATTTTTTGGGCAAGTAGTGCCTGCCGATTTGTTCAACGAGACTGCAGGCGCTCGGGGAACCGATATACATCGCAAAACACCTTGCAATAACCATAAATCCGATGGCCGAGCTTCCGTTGATTTTCAGGGCTGGCTTACTCCGCCACATACCAGCCTCTGGGGCTATAAGGACGCTTTTCGTGTGCTTCGCGGAACATAAGTACAAAGTCCTTGGCTGTTCGAACCCTTGAGAAGGCTTTGTCATCCTAGCCACGAGCTCGCGCGTCAGAGGATCATGTCCGGTGTTGCCTGCAGATGACATTGCATGGAGATACATACTCGGATAGTCGCACATACTACGATCACCATCATGAACCGCAGCCGGCATCATCTGGCTAGACAATCACCAACCCGCTTTCTGCTAGTGTTGACAACGAACCACTCAGCGTGGATCTTCAACGGATAACGATCACCGGAGCTGGCCCTGGTGGCCTGGCAATGGCCTTATACCTACGTCGCCATGGCAAAGAAGTCTTGATATATGCTCTATCCGGTGGCGCGATTATGCTATCTCCTGACGCTCTGGAGACATTGGAGACCCATGGGGTGTTCGACCACATCAAATCCAAATGCTACTGTTTCATGGACCTCACCTTTCGAGATAACGACCAAAAGTATCTGGACAACCACGAAATCGGCAATTCTGAAAGATTCGGCCATGGGGCATTACGAGTGTACCGCCAGGCTGCTATCGACGAGCTCAAGGCAATGGTGGACGAAGCTGGCTTTGGAGGCATTTATTGAAAACGCTTTCCTCGTGTAGTTGAGGAAATTGA